>NZ_JBFAXK010000013.1:0-221805 GCF_040680715.1 Nocardia sp. NPDC051981
TCGGTGGAATCAGCCCGATCTGCTACGAGCGGTCACTCATGACAGCCGCAGCGAACGCTGCGTAACTAACTGTCCACCGTTCGGGGGGAACCTCACAGGGCGTAGATGCCACCTAACCGAACATCGATCTTGTCGGAGCCGATCTGCTCGATCGATTTGCCGAATCGGTCAGTGATCTGCCCTTCCTCGGACAGGGCATACTGATTCTTGGTTTGGTTCAAGGATTGGCCGCTAAACCACAGCGCTGCCACAGCTACCGCAGCGGTGGCCAGCGGGGCGATCTTGGACAAGCCGTCCCAGAGAGCCGCTCGGCGTCGCTTCAGCCGCCTCCACAATCGCCGGGGTGCTGGTGTCGCACGAAGTCCAGGCAATGGTCGCCCCGCCAAGCTACGGCGAATACCGAGGGCCTGAGCGGTCCGGGGGCGGCGCGGTTCCGGGGAGCCGGGGGCGGGACTCATAAAGTCATCATGCCGGTGCCAGCCGAGGTCTCCTGGGACCTTTGCGCTGGTCGCGTTGCGTTTCCTCCGACGCGGGCGCGGCGCCTTGGCCGGTTCGGTCAGCGCGGTCAGCAGCATTTGAGGATGGTCGAATAGGTGGGTACCGCGCTTGCGTCAGCACGGGATACCTGTGTGGCTACTACACGATCAAGCGCATTCATCGTCGCCAGTTGCCATTGGGCGCGAATACGTTCATCGCTGGCGACATGGATGCGATGCACGGAGCTATGCGTCAGCTCCACATCACGGTGCCCGAACCCGATGACTATCCCACCAGTCTCCGAGCGTTCCTTCGGCGCAGGTTGAACTCGCACCAAAACTGAAACCTAAACTTGCACCGAAACTGAAACCCAAACTTGCACCCGGCCGTGCGCCTCGCGGGAGCTGCGATCCTCACCTCGTGAGGCAAGGCAACTAGTCCGTATACCGCGCGGTCTCGGTTAGAGCTGGTCGCCGAGTCTCGCCTTCCGGTGTGCATCCTGTGCGCGAGTTTCAGCTGTCGCGCGGGCGTATCGTGCGAGCATCTGCCGGGATCGCCAGCCTGCCAGCATCATGAGGTCTTGCTCCTGGCCGCCGTTTGCGAGCCAGTTGTGTGCGAAGAAATGCCGCAGCTGGTGGGGGTGGATGTGGCCGATCCCGGCTTGTTCGGCGCGCCGGTCGAGCATCTGCTGTATGCCAGAGCCGGTCATTCTGCCGCGCTTGCCCAGCCAGAGGGCTGGGTTGTCGTTTGCCGCCTGCGGATGTTGAGCCCGCGCGCGGAGGTACCGGCGCAAGGCGATGCGGGTCTTGTCGCCGAACGGGAGGTTTCGCGGGCGTCGGCCCTTCCCTATGACCAGAGCGGTGTTCTCGTGGAAGTCGAGGGCGTCGAGGTCAAGCGGGGCGATCTCGTTGATCCGAGGTCCGATGTCGGCCATCAGTCGGATGATGGCGGTGTCGCGGCGGGACTCGAAATCGGTGCCCTCGCATACGGATAGCAGCTTCCGCAGGGACTCGATCGGCGGGACCGGGATCGGCTTCTCTGGCACGGTCGGCGGGTTCATCTTGTCGAAGGGGTTGACGCCGATGATCGCCTTGTACTCGAGGTATCGACAGAACTGCTGGAGGCTGCGGTACTGGCGGTGGGCGTACTCGGGGGTGACCGGCTTACCCGTCCGCTTGTTCGTGCGGTTGAGCGTGTCTTCGATGTAGGTGCCTATGTTGTCGCGGGTCAGCGCTGCGGCCGTCGGCGCGATCGGCGGCTCCTGGGACGCGAGGAAGGCAACGAAGTAGCCGACATCGCGGCTGTAGGTGTCTATCGTGCCCTTGGACTTGTTGGTCCGGCGCAGCTCGGTCTTGAAGTCCTCTAGGAGTTCGGCGATGTCGTCCAGATCCGGCCCCATGTCCGGATTCAACTCGGAAGAGTTCCTAGGTGTTTGAGCCTTGTACGGGCTGGGTACTGGTGAACCTGACAGCGTTTACGCTGGTCAGGCACCCGATGCGCCCCCGGCAGGAATCGAACCTGCGACCTAGGGATTAGAAGGCCCTTGCTCTATCCAACTGAGCTACGGAGGCAGTGCGGGCATCGGCGGTGATGCGGGCTCCAAACACCTTGACCGAAATCGATCTCGGTGTCCAGCGCGTTAAGTATAGCGAGCGTCCAGATCAGCAAAGCTGGGTCGCGTAGCAACTGTTCGGCGCGTCGGGGCGGTTGTGCAGACCGGAGGACCGGAAACCCCAGGGAAGTCTGGACGGGCGCTCCGAACTACGCTGGGCCCATGTCGTCAGTGCAGGACCCGCCCGCAGGATCGGATGTTTCGCCGAATCGGTCGGGTTCGGGGGTGACGTTCGCGGCGATCACGGCACTGGGTGGCGCGGCGACCGCGCTGGTGGCGGCGCTGGTCGTGGCGTTGTCCGCGGCGCAGGCGCTGACCCTGCTGGGTATTCCGGATCCGGGACCGCTGACCACCTACGGGCTGCCGGCGGTGCGGGCGGTCGCGGATTTCTCGGCCGCGCTGACCGTCGGGTCGCTGCTGTTCGCCGCGTTCTTCGTGCCGCCACAGAGCAGCGGGCTGCTCGATGTGGGCGGGTATCGGGCGCTGCGGCGTGCCGGGAACGCGGCGCTGGCATGGGCGGTCGCGGCGGCGTTGCTGGTGCCGTTGACCCTGTCGGACACTACCGGGCAACCGCTGCAGAATTCGCTGCGCCCGGAGGAGGTGTGGCGCGCCGCGGACAAGGTCGATGTGGCCGGGTCGTGGCGATTCACCGTGTTCATGGTGGTGGTGCTGGCCATCGGCTGCCGGGTGGCGCTGCGCTGGGGCTGGACGCCGGTGCTGCTGTGGCTGTCGGTGCTGTCGCTGCTGCCGGTCGCCCTGACCGGGCACTCCTCGTCGGGCGGCGCGCACGATCTGGCCACCAACAGCCTGATCCTGCACCTGGTCTCGGCCTGCTTCTGGGTGGGCGGCCTGTTCGCGGTGCTGGCCTACGCATTGCGGGACGGCAAATACACCGCGCTCGCCGTGCGCCGGTTCTCGAAAGTGGCGACCGTCTCATTCGTGGTCATCGCGATCAGTGGTGTGATCAACGCCTATGTCCGGGTGCCGCTGTCGGAGCTGTTCAGCACCACCTACGGCAAGCTCGTGCTCGCCAAGGCCGCCGCGCTGATCCTGCTCGGCATTGTGGGGTTCCTGCAGCGGCAGCGCGCCATCCCGGATCTGGAGCAGGATCCGCAGGATCGCGGCGCGCTCATTCGCTTCGCGGGCGTCGAGGCGCTGATCTTCGCGGGCACCGTCGGCCTGGCCGTGGGCCTGGGCCGCACCCCGCCGCCGGACCTGCGCACGGTGCCCACACCGACCGAGGTGGAGATCGGCTACAACCTGGCCGGCCCGCCGAATATCGAGCGGCTGCTGTTCGACTGGCGTTTCGATCTCGTCTTCGGGACCCTCGCGCTCGTGCTGGCCGTGGTCTACGTGCTGGGCGTGCTGCGGCTGCGCAAGCGCGGCGACTCCTGGCCGGTCGGCCGGACCATTGCCTGGCTCGCGGGTTGCGCCACCCTGCTGATCGCCACCAGTTCCGGTGTCGGCCGCTACGCCCCGGCCATGTTCAGCGTGCACATGGCCCAGCACATGATGCTGTCCATGCTGGCCCCGATCCTGTTCGCGCTGGGCGGCCCGGTGCTGCTGGCGCTGCGGGCGATTCAACCGGCCGGTCGCGACGCGCCGCCCGGGCCGCGCGAGTGGATCCTGGCGGCCGTGCACAATCCGGTGTCGCGCTTCATGACGCAGCCCGTGGTGGCCTCAGTGTTCTTCGTGGCCGGTTTCTATGCGCTGTACCTGGGCGGCATCTTCGACAAGTTCGTCGGCACGCACGGCGCGCACCTGGTGATGAACCTGCACTTCCTGCTCAGCGGATACCTCTTCTACTGGGTGGTGATCGGCATCGATCCGAAGCCGCGCCCGGTGGAGCCGCTCACCAAGCTGGGCATGGTGTTCGGTTCGCTGCCGTTCCACGCCTTCTTCGGCATCGCGCTGATGAGCATGGATACCGTGATGGGCGGCTGGTTCTATCGTGGTCTGGGCCTGTCCTGGAACCATGATCTGCTCGCCGATCAGCACACCGGCGGTAGCCTCGCCTGGGCCAGCGGCGAAATACCGCTGGTAGTGGTGATGCTGGCGCTGCTCATCCAGTGGTCACGCAGCGACAAACGCCTGGCGAACCGACTCGATCGCAAGGCCGAGCGTGACGACGACGCGGACCTGACGGCGTACAACGCCATGTTCGCCGAGCTCGCCAGGCGTGACGGAGAGGTGCGCAAGTGAACGACGTCGCCATGGCGACCCGGAAAGTCAAGCGGCTCTACCGATCCGATGTGCGGCAGGCCCGCCGCCTGCTGCGCGGTCACACCCGCAAGACCCCCGTCTTCCACACCGACATCCTGGGCCCGCGCGGCCCGGTCCCGGTGACCCTCAAGCTGGAACACCTCCAGCACGGCGGCACCTTCAAGGTGCGCGGCTGTCTCAACGCGCTGCTGCAGGCGCGCGGTGACCAGACCCAGGTGGTGCTGGCCTCGGCGGGCAATGCCGGGATCGCGGCGGCGCTGGCCAGCGCGTTGCGCGGAATGTCGTGCACCGTGGTGGTTCCCGAGTCGGCCTCGCACACCAAGGTGGCGGCCATGTGGTCGCACGGCGCCGAAGTGCTGTGGCACGGAACGACTTACGCCGAGGCGCACCGGTACGCCCGCCAGCTCGCCGCCGAGCGCGGCGCCATGCAGCTGCACGCCTACGATCTGCCCGAGATCGTGGCGGGCGCGGGTGTGGTCGGGCTCGAGATCGAGGAACAGGTGCGGGGCAGGCCGCCCGTGCTGGTCGCGGTGGGTGGCGGCGGTCTGGTCGCCGGGGTCGCGGCGGCGCTGGGGCTGCGTGGCCGGGTGATCGGGGTCGAGCCGCAGGGCGCGCCGACCCTGCACTCGGCGCTGGCGGCCGGGCACCCGGTGGATGTCGATGTCTCCAGCGTGGCCTCGGATTCCCTGGGCGCGAACCGGATCGGCGATATCGCCATGGAGGTGGCGCAGCGCTACGCGGTGCGTTCCATCCTGGTCAGCGATGACGCCATCGTGATGGCGCGCGAGTATCTGTGGCGCGAGTTCCGCATCGTGGTGGAGCCGGCCGGCGCCACGGCGGTGGCAGCGATCCAGAGCGGCGCGTACGTGCCGGCGCCGGGGGAGCGGCCGGTAATCGTGTTGTGCGGGGCCAATACCGATCTGGCGACGCTGTAGCGCGCCGCGGACCTATCCACACCCCGCGAGTTGTCCACACTCGCCGATTCGGTCCTGTCGCCGACCGCGCCCGCGCGGGAACCTTGAGGTCGACGGCAGGCACAGGCTCGAATCGACAAGGGGGAGCGCAATGTACGAGGCGAACACCGCGGTGATCGGCCGGATCGTCACCCATCCGGTGCGGCGCGCGCTGCAGAACGGTGAACAGCTGTTGAGCTTCCGACTGGCCAGTACTGCCCGCCGCTACGATCAGGGCGCGGGGGACTGGGTGGACGGTGGCACCCTGTACCTCACCGTAAACTGTTGGCGACGGGGGATCATCGAAGGAGTCGAGGCGTCACTGCAGCGAGGTGATCCGATCATCGCGTACGGGCAGCTGCGCTCGAACGAGTACACCACCCGAGATGGCGCGGAGCGCACCGACCTCGAGATGCGGGCCCTGGCGTTGGGCCCCGACCTGGGCCGTTGCACCGCCCCGGTGGTGCGCAAAACCTTCGGTCGAACCGGCCGGACCGAACCCGTGGAACGGCTGTCCGTGGATGCGGACACTGCCGGAGAACCCGCTACTACACACAGTTAGGCTTGCCGATATGGCTGAGTTCATTTACCAGATGGTGAAGGTGCGAAAGGCGCATGGCGACAAGGTCGTGCTCGACAATGTGACCTTGAACTTCCTTCCCGGCGCCAAGATCGGTGTCGTCGGCCCGAACGGCGCGGGTAAGTCCAGTGTGCTGAAGATCATGGCGGGACTGGACCAGCCGAACAACGGTGATGCCTGGCTCGCGCCGGGCGCGACGGTCGGCATCCTGCAGCAGGAGCCGCCGCTGAACGAAGAGAAGACCGTGCGCGGCAACGTCGAGGAGGGTCTCGGCGAGATCAAGGTGAAGCTGGACCGCTTCAACGAGATCGCCGAGCTCATGGCGACCGACTACTCCGATGAGCTGATGGAGGAGATGGGCAAGCTCCAGGAGGAGCTCGACCACGCCGACGCGTGGGATGTCGACTCCCAGCTCGAGCAGGCCATGGACGCTCTGCGCTGCCCGCCGCCGGACGAGGCGGTCACCAACCTCTCCGGTGGTGAGCGCCGTCGCGTCGCGCTGTGCAAGCTGCTGCTGAGCAAGCCCGACCTGCTGCTGCTCGACGAGCCCACCAACCACCTCGACGCCGAGTCGGTGCTGTGGCTGGAGCAGTTCCTCGCCACCTACCCGGGCGCGGTGCTGGCCGTCACCCACGACCGGTACTTCCTCGACAATGTGGCGCAGTGGATCCTCGAGCTGGACCGCGGCCGCACCTTCCCGTACGAGGGCAACTACTCCACTTACCTGGAGAAGAAGGCCGAGCGCCTCGAGGTGCAGGGCAAGAAGGACCAGAAGCTGCAGAAGCGCCTGAAGGAGGAGCTGGCCTGGGTCCGCTCCGGCGCCAAGGCGCGGCAGGCCAAGAACAAGGCGCGTCTGGGTCGCTACGAGGAAATGGCCGCCGAGGCCGAGAAGATGCGCAAGTTGGACTTCGAGGAGATCCAGATCCCGGCCGGTCCGCGCCTGGGCAATGTGGTCGTCGAGGTCGAGCACCTGGACAAGGGTTTCGGCGACCGGCAGCTGATCAAGGATCTGTCGTTCACCTTGCCGCGCAACGGCATTGTCGGCGTCATCGGCCCGAACGGTGTCGGTAAGTCGACGCTGTTCAAGACCATTGTCGGTCTGGAGCAGCCGGACAGCGGTGCGGTGCGGGTCGGCGAGACGGTCAAGCTGAGCTACGTCGACCAGGGCCGCTCCGGCATCGACCCGAACAAGACTGTGTGGCAGGTGGTTTCCGATGGGCTGGACTTCATCCAGGTCGGCAATCAGGAAATGCCTTCCCGCGCTTACGTTTCGGCGTTCGGCTTCAAGGGTCCGGATCAGCAGAAGCCGGCCGGTGTGCTCTCCGGTGGTGAGCGCAACCGTCTGAACCTGGCGCTGACCCTCAAGCAGGGCGGCAACCTGATCCTGCTCGACGAGCCCACCAACGACCTCGATGTCGAGACCCTGAGCTCGCTCGAGAACGCGCTGGAGAATTTCGCCGGCTGCTCGGTGGTCATCTCCCACGACCGCTGGTTCCTCGACCGCACCTGTACCCACATCCTGGCGTGGGAGGGCACCGAGGACAACCCGGCCTCCTGGTTCTGGTTCGAGGGCAACTTCGAGGCATACGAGGCCAACAAGATCGAGCGCCTGGGTCCGGAAGCGGCGCGCCCGCACCGCGTCACCCACCGCAAGCTGACCCGCGGATAACGGGTCACCCCAACCGAATTCACCGCCGCCCTCACCCGCCGACGCGGGTGAGGTAGGTGGATTGCGTCCATCAAGGTCCGCTACCGAGCGCTGGATTCCGTACGGTCCATCGAAGAATGGTCGATTGATCACCGTTTCGTCGGGACGAGGACGTTAGCCGGACGGTTCGCGGCCCGCTGGATGGCGGGCCGTGACCGGCCGGATGAACGGTTATCGAATAGCGAACTCAGCGGTTTCGCATTTGCGGTTGTGCGTGAAAACTGTTTTGGTGCAAGGTATGTCGTATGCGACCTGGCGATATCGGACGCAGTCGGCGACGGCCGAACCATCCGGTTCGTCCGTATGATTAGACGCGGCGCGGCATTGAGAGGAATACAGCCCGGCAGTTCTTGCGCCCAGCTACTCTCGCATCGGCGTCACTTTGTTACGGAACCGAATCCGAGGAGTTGGCGAAATGACGGTCTCGTCCGAATTGTCCAGCGCGGCCTGGGCTGCGAGTTTGCCCGCGTCTCTGCGGGGCAATCTCGTATCCCTCGAGGAGGCGTATTTCCGCCACATCGACGCCGGCGATGCTGACTGCGCGATCCCCACGACATCCACCCACATCTTCCGCTGCCATCTGGATCTCGGTATCCAGCGCACCCCCGGCACCGCGAATGTCCGTGTGTACCATGCGGATGACGAGGCCGGGCTCGGCGTCGCCATCCAGCTCGTGACCGATGACATGCCGCTGCTGGTCGAATCCGTGACCTCCTCGTTGAGCCGGATCGGCGTCAGCGTCAGTGAGGTCGTGCACCCCATCTTCGAGGTGACCCGAGACGCCGCGGGCCGCCTGGAGAAGGCGGTGCCGCACGAGGTCGACGCCAATGGCACGACGGGCCTGCCCGAGTCCTGGATGCACGTGCAGCTGCACCCCGCCACCAGCCGCGCCCAGCTCGAGCAGATCGAGACCGCGCTGCCCGACGTGCTCACCGACGTGCGCCGGGTCATCGAGGACACCGAGGCCATGCGCGAGGCGCAGGAGCGGGTCGCCGCCGAGCTCGACACCGCGGCTACCGCGGGCAGATCCGCCTTTCCCGCAACGGATCTCACCGACTGCGCCAACCTGTTGCGCTGGCTGGCCGACGGTCACTTCACCGTGCTCGGCTACGCCCGCTATGAGCGCAGCACCGTGGACGGTCAGGCCAAGTCCATCATCGTGCCGGAGACCAGCCTCGGCGTGCTGCGCCCCAATGTCGGCACCGACTTCCGAGTCCCCGACAACAGCGGCGACCAGCCGCTGCTCATGCTGACCCAGGGCCTCGTCCCGGCCACCGTGCATCGCGCGGTCTACCCGTACTTCGTTGGCGTGGCCGAGATCGACGACTCCGGTGCCGTCACGGGCGAGCACCTGTTCATCGGCGTCTTCACCGTCACCGCCCTGCACGCGAACGTGCTCGACATCCCTGTCATCGACCGCCGGGTGCGCTCCATCATCGAGTCCAGCGGCTTCGACCTGGACTCCTTCTCCGGCCAGGAGATGCTGGAGGTCATCCAGGCCTTCCCGCGCACCGAGCTGTTCTCCTCCGAAGGCGAGGCACTGCGCCGCACCGCCAGCGCGGTGCTGAATGTCGGTATGCGCCGCCAGGTTCGGCTGTTCATGCGCATGGACGGCTACGGCCGCTTCGTGGCCTGCATGGTGTATCTGCCGCGTGACCGCTACACCACCCGCGTGCGCCTGGAGATGCAGGACATCCTGATGCGCGAGCTGGGCGGCGCATCCATCGACTATTCGGCCCGCGTGTCCGAAAGTGACCTCGCCAGTGTGTATTTCACGGTCCGGCTGCCCGATCAGGGCGTCGTGCCCGACACGGGCGAGCCCAACCGGCTGCGCATCCAGCACCTGCTCGCCGAGGCCAGCCGCACCTGGGACGACCACCTGCGCGACGAGGTGGCCAACTCCACCGTGCTCGACCCGGCGGTGGCGCAGCGCTACGCCGAGTCGCTGCCGGAGAGCTACAAGGAGGACTTCGAGCCCACCCGTGCCGTGGCCGACATCCTGCGGCTGCAGCGGCTGCCCGACGGGGGCATCGACCAGCACCTGTACCGCTGGTCCGACTCGGCCCCGGGCTCTTGGCGTTTCACGCTCTACATCGGTGGTGGCGGCGGCATCTCGCTGAGCCAGGTGCTCCCGCTGCTGCAGAGCCTCGGCGTGGAGGTGATCGACGAACGTCCGCACCACGTCGAGCGCGATCAGGGTCCGGAGCAGTGGATCTACGACTTCGGCCTGCTGGCCCGTCCCGAGCTGCTGCGCAGCGCCCTGGACCGGAACATGGACGCCGAACTGGTGGAGTCCGCGAGCCGGCTCGACGTGCTCGACGCCCAGGTGCGCGGGTTACGCGAACGCTTCACCGAGGCGTTCGCAGCGCTCTGGTACGGCCGCGCCGAGGCCGACGGCCTCAATGAGCTGGTGCTGCGCGCCGGCCTGCACTGGCGCGGCGTCGCCATCCTGCGCGCCTACTCGAAGTACCTGCAGCAGGCCGGATTCCAGTACAGCCAGGCCGCCATCACCCGCGTGCTGCTGGCCTATCCGGAGGCGGCGAGCATGTTCGTCGAGCTGTTCACCGCGCTCTTCGATCCGGACTCGGCCAACCCCGATCATGCCACCGAGCTGGAGGCCGCGGTCCGCTACCGCATCGACGAGGTGGTGAGCATGGACGCAGACCGCATCCTGCGCGCCATCCTGGGCCTGATCAAGGCCACCCTCCGCACCAACTACTACGTCACCGACGCCGAGGGCACTGTGCGGGACTACCTGTCGTTCAAGGTGGAACCGCGGGAGATCGCCGAATTGCCCAAGCCCAGGCCGCAATTCGAGATCTTCGTCTACTCCCCGCGGGTGGAGGGCGTGCACCTGCGCTTCGGTCCGGTGGCGCGCGGCGGCCTGCGCTGGTCGGACCGCCTGGAGGACTTCCGCACCGAGGTCCTGGGCCTGGTCAAGGCGCAGGCGGTGAAGAACGCGGTGATCGTCCCGGTCGGTGCCAAGGGCGGTTTCGTGGTCAAGCAGCCGCCGGCCGCGACCGCCGATCCGGTCGCCGATCGGCAGGCGCTGCAGGCCGAGGGCATCGCCTGCTACCGCACCTTCATCTCCGGCCTGCTCGACGTCACCGACAATGTCGATCGCGCCACCGGCGCGGTGCTGCCGCCCGAGCGGGTGCTGCGCCGCGACGGCGACGACACCTACCTGGTGGTCGCCGCCGACAAGGGCACCGCGTCCTTCTCCGATATCGCCAATGATGTTGCCCTGCAGTACGGTTTCTGGCTCGGCGACGCCTTCGCCTCCGGCGGTTCGGTGGGCTACGACCACAAGGCCATGGGCATCACCGCCAAGGGCGCGTGGGAGAGCGTGAAGCGGCACTTCGCCGAGATGGATATCGACACCCAGTCGCAGGACTTCACGGTGGTCGGCATCGGTGACATGTCCGGCGATGTGTTCGGCAACGGCATGCTGCTCTCGCGTCACATCCGGCTGGTCGCGGCGTTCGACCACCGCCACATCTTCCTGGACCCGAACCCTGATGCCGCAACGTCTTTCGCCGAGCGCGAGCGCATGTTCGCGCTGCCGCGCTCGTCGTGGGCCGACTACGACCGGTCCCTGATCAGCGAGGGCGGCGGGGTCTACGACCGCACGGTGAAGGCCATCCCGGTCACCGACCAGGTCCGCGCGGTGCTCGGTCTGGCCGCCGACGTCGTCTCGCTGTCGCCGCCGGAGATGATCCGCGCCATCCTGCAGTCCCCCGTGCAGCTGCTGTGGAACGGCGGCATCGGCACCTACATCAAGGCCAGCACCGAGACCAATGCCGAGGTGGGCGACAAGTCCAATGACGCGGTCCGGGTGAACGCGAACGCCTTGCGGGTCAAGGTGATCGGCGAGGGCGGCAACCTCGGCGTCACCGCTCTGGGCCGCATCGAGTTCTGCCGCCACGACGGCAAGATGAACACCGACGCGCTGGACAACTCCGCCGGTGTGGATTGCTCCGACCACGAGGTCAATATCAAGGTCCTGCTCGACGGCGTGGTCTCCTCCGGCGAGCTGCCCGAGGCCGAGCGCAATCCGCTGCTGGCCTCCATGACCGACGAGGTCTCCGCGCTCGTGCTGCAGGACAACGTCTCCCAGAACATCCTTATGGGTATGTCCCGGGCCGAGGCCCCGCACATGCTCAATGTGCACCAGCGCGTCATCGAGGATCTCGAGGAACGCCGTGGCCTGGACCGCGAGCTCGAGGCGCTGCCGAGCGACGCGCAGATGAAGTATCGCGCCGAGGAGGGCACCGGCCTCACCTCGCCGGAGCTGTCGAATCTCATGGCGCACGTGAAGCTTTCGTTCAAGGCCGACCTGCTGGCCAGCGATCTGCCCGATATGGCGTACTTCTCCGCACGGTTGCCGCTGTACTTCCCGACCCCGCTGCGCACTCGCTTCGGTGTGGCCATCAAGCGGCATCGCCTGCGCCGGGAGATCACCGCCACGATGCTGGTGAACGAGGTGGTCGACCTGGGCGGCATCACCTATGCCTTCCGCCTGGGAGAGGAGATCGGGGCCTCAGCCTCCGACGCGGTCCGCGCCTTCACCGCGGCGACCCAGATCTTCGATCTGCACTCGGTGTGGGGTCGTATTCGCGCCGCGGAGATCTCCACGGGGATGAAAGACGTGCTGGAGCTGGAGACCAAGCGCACCCTGGACCGGGCCTCGCGCTGGTTGCTCAACAACCGCCCACAGCCGGTCGCGGTGGGCGCCGAGATCCATCGCTACGCGCAGGGTGTGCGCACGCTCTCGCCCAAGGTGCCGGGTTGGCTGCGCGGTCACCATATCGACAGTCTCAATGCGCAGTCCCAGGCGATCGTCGAGCAGGGCGCGCCTTCGGAGCTGGCCACCGAGGTGTTCGGCCTGCTGAACCAGTTCCCGCTGCTGGATGTGCTCGATATCGCCGACATCACCGATCGCAGCGGTGAGGAGGTGGGGGCGCTGTACTACGCGCTCAACGATCACCTCAAGATCGACTGGCTGTTGCAGGCGGTCAGCCACCTGGAACGCGGTGATCGCTGGCACGCGCTGGCCCGGCTCGCGCTGCGCGACGACATGTATGGCTCGCTCCGCTCGCTCACCCTCGACGTGCTCTCCGGCGGTGACCCGGAGGAGACGGCCGAGGAGAAGATTGCATACTGGGAGTCCAAGAACCAGTCCCGGCTGGGCCGTGCGCGCTCTGCCCTGTCGGAACTGTTCGAGTCCGGAACCCACGATCTGGCCACGCTGTCGGTTGCGGCGCGGCAGGTGCGCAGCATGGTGAGTGGGGTGGGTGCGCAATCGGAGGTACCGCGTTGACGAGTGTCGGTTCGCTGAACGGCCAGGCGAAGACGGCAGCACCGAGTCCGGGGGTATCCCCGGTCTCGGCCGAGCCGAAGCGTTTCCACACCACGGTGGAGGTGCGCTGGTCGGATATGGACGCCTTCCAGCACATCAACCATGCCCGCATGGTCACCCTGCTGGAGGAGGCCCGCATCCCGTGGCTGTTCCTGGATGAGCGACCGACGGTTGCGCTGCGGTCTGGCTGTGTGCTGGTCGATCTGCGGGTGCAGTACAAGGGCCAGCTCCGCCACGAGGATTCGCCGCTGGACGTGTCCATGTGGATCGACCGGCTGCGCGCGGTGGACTTCACCGTCGGCTACGAGGTGCGCGCAGCCGGCGCCGCCCCGGACTCCCCGCCGGCGGTGGTCGCCTCCACCCAGCTGGCCGCCTTCGATATCGACACCCAGCGCCTACGCCGCCTCACCGCCGAGGAACGCGACTACCTCGCGCAGTGGCTGGCCGACTGATCGAGCACGACCGTTGTCGGGACAACTGACCCTGCACGTTCCGGATCCCGCGGAACGCGAGAATCTGGCCACCTTCATCACGCACGCCGTCCGTCTCGACCCGGCGGCCGTCATCCGGCTGCGTCGGCGCGGGCACCGCTACGTCTCCGCCTGGGCGACCACCGGATTCGAGGCACTGGCGGTGCGCACGGTGGTGGCCGAGCTCGGGACGGACGATGTGTCCGTCGGCGCGGACGCCGTCCTCGCCGGGCTGCAAGGGCCGGACGCGGGCGCCGCGTTCGGGCTCGGCTATGCCATGGACTCCGCCTGGCGCGCCGCGCTGCCGCCGGAGGCGGGCTTCGTCCATGTGGAGGACGTGCCCGCCCGCATGCTCGTCGAATTGGCCGAGCGCGGAGCCGAATTGGCGCAGGAGCACGGCAGCCAGCACGGCCCGCCGGCCGCCCTGCTGGATCAGACGGTACTGACCGTATCCGGCGGCGGCGAGCAGGTCGAGGTGCCCATGCGGGTGGTGTTCGCCCTCGCCGCCATGGATTTCATTCCGCACGGCGGCGAGAAGACCGACTCCCGCCGCATCTCGGTGGACGAGATCGTGCGGGTGCGTGCGGCTCGTACCTGGCTGCGCCTGGACGCCCGCTACGGTTCGGTGGCCCGCCGTCGCGGCCCCGCCCTGCCGCTGCTCCCGCACTGAGACTCTGCCGTTGCTCCCGCATCGAGGCTCCGCCGCCCTTCCGGCACCGAGTCCCGCCCGAACCCGCCCCCAATGCGCGGGGCACCGAATATTTTGGCTCGTAAGATTTTTCGAGCCCGGCTAGGTTCGAGTCGGGCCGAACGCAACCACAGGGAGGGGCCATCATCATGACGATCCTGAGGTGCATTCTCGCGGGTGTGGCGCTGGGTATCGCCCTGCTGGCTCCGGCCTTCGCGCCCGCAGTGGGTGGCTGACGCGACAGCCGGTCCGCCGGCCATCGGAATCGCGATGGCCGGCATAGCCGCAACGATTGGTCGCCCCGCCCCGTGCCGATTACCTTGGCGGCATGAGCGATGCCGCAATCGTGACCGAGTGGATCGGCCTGAAGGTCGGCGATGCCGTGATGAGCGCCTATGTGGCCCGTCCGGCGGAACCGGGTGAGTATCCCGGAGTCGTTGTGGGACATGAGATCTACGGCCAGCACGCCACGGCGCGAGCGGCCGTCGACCACCTGGCGTCCCTGGGCGTCATCGCCGTCCTGCCGGACCTGTTCCACCGCGTCGCGCCGCGCGCCGAGCTGGAATTGCACGTTGACCGGGAACGCGGCCTGGAACTGCTGCGCACCCTGACCCGTCCCGGGGTGGTCGACGATGTCTCGGCCTGTCTCGACGAATTGCGCGGCCGCGGAGCGGTCTCGCTGAACATGGTCGGCTTCAGCGCGGGCGGGCACGTCGCCTACTACGCCGCCACTCAACTCCCGCTGGCCGCCACCGCCGCGTTCTACCCGGGCTGGCTCACCAATACCGCTATCCCGCTGTCCACACCCGAACCCACCGTCGAGGCCACCCCCGGCATCACAGGCCGGGTCGTGTTGTTCTTCGGCGGTGAGGACCCGCTGATCGACGCCGAGGCTCGCGACGAACTCGAAGAGGCGCTGAGCACGGCCAATATCCAGCACGAGATCGTGGTCTACGACGACGCCCCACACGGCTTCCTCTTCCCCGGCCGCGATTGGTACCAGCCCGAGGTCGCCGAGGATTCCTGGGCCCGGCTTGCGGACCTGCTGCGCGGCTAGCGAGTTCGGCACGCCGAGGACTCGCTCTTCAGCAGACGCCGAGGACTTGTTCCTCAGTGCACGCCGAGCATCCGCAGCCCCGCCGTGACCACCGCCGCGGCGAGGATCACCACCAGCAGCGGCGCGCGCTTCCATGCCAGCCCCGCCGCGACCAGCACGCCCGCGGGCAGCGCCCACCCGAATTGGCCGCTGCCCGTGGGCACGAGCGTGGTGACCGCCAGCGCGGTGAGCAGCACGACCGACGCGATCTCCAGCAGCCGGATGGTACGCGGCGAAATCTTGACCCGGCTTCGCAACAGCGGCCCGGCGAATCGGAAGGCGAAGGTGCCCATGGCCAATGCCAGGGCACCCACCAGGAGAGTCTTGGTCATCGGCGCGCGCTCCTGCAGCCCAGCCGTCGAAAGATCGCCCGCATCACACGGTCCCGGCCGCGGCGGTGGTGCTCTCGGTCCTCGCCGCCTGATCCGCGTTCGCGGTGGTGGTGGCTTCGCTCGTGCCCGCGCGGCGCACGACCAGCAGTACCGCGGTCAGCGCGAGCAGTACCGGCAGCCCCGCGCCCAGGAACGGCGTGGTCGCCGCGGCCACCACCGCGCCGGCCAGAGCGGCGGTGCGGGTGAGGGGTTCGCGCAGGGCGGGCAGCACCAGCGAGAACAGTACGGCCGGGAAGACGGCGTCCAGACCGAACTCACTGGGGTCGGGCACCACCGCGCCGAGCATGGCGCCGAGCGCCGCGCCCAGCGGCCACGCGGCCAGCACCGAGAGCCCGCACACCCAGTAGGCGGCGCGCCGCCGATCCCGATCCGGCTGGGCCAGGGCCATGGCCACCGATTCGTCGTTCATGACGTGGGTGCCCAGCAGCCGCCGCCAGCCGGTGCCGACCACATCGGGCACGGACAGTCCGTAGGGCAGGTGCCGGGCGTTGACCAGCAGTCCCGCCAGCACGGCGGCGACCAGCCCGCCGCCGGCGGTGAGAATGCCGATGAAGACGAATTCCGAGCCGCCGGCCACGACGGCGACACTCATGAGCACCGGCAGCCAGCCGGGCAGTCCGGAGGTCACCGCGGTAGCGCCGTAGGATACGCCGATCATGGCGACTGCCAGGCAGATCGCCGCGATACCTGTGAGCACACCCCGATCGAGTGTTCGCCATGCCGAACGCATGTTTTCTATAATGAACACAACCTGCCGGGTTCGTCAAAGGGACGTGCCGACATCCCGGTACTGTGAACGCCACCATGACCCAGCAGTCCGACCGCTCCGAGCCTGTGTCTGCCCCGCAGGTGCCCGAGTCTGTCCCGCAGGTGCCGGCGTCCCCGCAGCAGGCGCCCGCGTCGCCGCAGGAGGCGATCGCCGCCGCTCTGCGCCGGGAGCGGGCTCGCTCCGGACTCTCGCTGACCGAGGTCGCCCGTCGCGCCGGGATCGCCAAATCCACACTGTCCCAACTGGAATCGGGCTCCGGCAACCCCAGCATCGAAACGCTGTGGGCGCTCTGCCTCGCCCTCGATATCCAGTTCTCGCGGCTGCTGGATCCCCCCACTCCGCAGGTTCAGGTGATCCGCGCGGGTGAGGGGCCGGTCCTCGCCTCGGCGCGGTCCGAGTACCGGACCACCCTGCTCGCGGCCTCCCCGCCCGCGGCTCGCCGTGACGTGTATCGCGTCACCGCTGAACCCGGTCACCCGCGCGACTCCGCCCCGCACTCCCGCGGCGTCGTCGAGCACATTGTGCTGTGCGCCGGTCGCGCCAAGGTCGGGCTCGCCGAGGATCCGGTGGAACTCGGGCCCGGCGACTACATCTGCTACCCCGGCGATCTGCCGCACGTCTTCGAGGCCCTCGAGCCGGGCACCTGGGCCCTGCTGGTCAGCGAATACAGCTGATCCGCGAATCCGGCCGCGGCGCAGCCGATCTCACTGAACGCCCACCCACCAGGCGGACAGCAGGTGCACGGCCGCCAATCCGACGCAGGTGGCCGCCATCGGCCAGTTGCGTCGTCCCGCACCGATGACCGCGTCGCCGAGCTGAGCCAGTCCGGCGACCACCAGGATCGGCGCGAGTCCGCTGCGGGCCCCGATCGCGAGCAGGATCAGCATCACGATGCTCAGCGGCACCGCCCGCGCCCCGTACGCATACGCGAAAAACCGTGTGCCCGCATTGATCTGGTCACCGTCCGGCATCGCCATCGCGGGCCGTGCCATGCCCACCACGCTGGAGACTCCCGAGATCAAGGCGACCGCCGCGTTCGCGATGGCGATTCCGGTGTACGCGTCCATTTCCTTCACTCCCTAAATCATTCATGGTCTGAATGTTTCGAGGGAAGTATCATCTGACTCGTGAACGATGTCAAGAAGCCGACCGCACTCCCGAAGACCGTCTCGTTCCGGCTGGGCACGGTGGGTTCGGTGGTCGCCGACCGCTTCGCCGCGCGCATCGAAACCCTCGATCTGAAGCCCAAGCACGCGGGGCTGATGACCGCGCTGAGCCACGGCGAGGCCGCGTCACAGCAGGAATTGGCGGGCCGGCTCGGCGTCGCGCCGAGCCTGGTGGTGGCGCTGGCCGATCATCTGGAACGACTCGGCGCGATCGAGCGCGTGCGTGATCCCGGGGACCGGCGCCGGCAGGTGCTGACGCTCACTGGGCACGGCTACACGCTGCTGGCGGAATGCGAAAAGGCCGCGCGAGACCTCGACGACGAACTCACCGCCGGGCTGACCGCGAAGGAGCGCACGGCCTTCCTGCGCGCGCTCGGCGTACTGGCCGCCGAAGCCGGTCTGCCCACGGGCGAGTGACGCGTCAGGCCGCGCCCTCGCCGAGGTACTGCAGCCACATCGGATCCAGTTCCGAGCTGGCCGACAGCAACCGCCAGTGCGGCCCCTTCGGCGCGACCATCGGATGGTGCAGCGTCCAGCCCAGTTCGCTCAGGAGCTTGTCGGCCTTGCGGTGATTGCAGGGGGCGCAGGACGCGACGCAGTTCTCCCATGAGTGGGCGCCGCCGCGGCTGCGCGGAATGACGTGATCGATGGTTTCGGCCTTGCCGCCGCAGTAGGCGCAGCGGTAGCGGTCGCGATGCATGAGGGCGGCTCGGGTCATGGGTACCCGTGCCCGGTAGGGGACGCGCACGTAGTTGCGTAGTCGGATGACCGAGGGGAGCGCCACCGAGGTACCGGCGGAATGCACGACCGGACCCTCCGGATTGTCGTGCACGGTGTCGGCCTTGTCGCAGATCAGCAGCACGATGGCGCGACGTGCGGACAGGGCGGTGAGCGGCTCGTACGTGGCGTTCAGCAGCAGCACGCGGCGTTTGGCCCAGGCGGGAACGGGTGCTGCGGTGGGCGGATGATGCGCGTGCTCGCGATGGTCGCCCGGATGGGCGGGCTCGGGATGAGCGCCCAGGTGATGCTCGGAATGAGAATGTTCGGACAGCAAGTGCAGCGGAGTAGCCCCCGACCCACGATTGTGGACGTCGGCGGGCTGGAGTTGTCGATGGGTCCGCGCCTCGTGTCGGGCGCCGTGCCGCTGCTTCATGGGCCATACCCCGGTTTCGTATTCGTCCGATTGTGTGGTATCTCGGCAGACTGCCACCCAGTTGACCATGACTTGCCGCATATTGCACGGTGATTTCGCACATTGTCGGGCACATTCGGATGAACGGGACGTGACAATCGTGCACGCGAGCCGGCCGGGTGTCCAGAAACGCTGTTCCGAGCTGCGAACGGTGTGCTGGGCGGCGTCGATCGGCCGCATCGAGGGTGCACCCGGGCCGGACGTCGCGGGAGTGGGCACAATGGGGACGTGACTTCCGGCGAGCAGACTGCAACCTCCTTCTATCAGGCCGTGGGCGGCGAGAAGACGTTCCATCGGATCGTCGCGGCGTTCTACCGCGAGGTGGCGCAGGACGAGGTATTGCGGCCGCTGTATCCGGAGCAGGACCTGGGCCCCGCCGAGCGACGCCTGCGGATGTTCCTGGAGCAGTACTGGGGCGGGCCGCGGACCTACTCCGACGAGCGCGGGCATCCGCGCCTGCGGATGCGGCACATGCCGTTCAAGGTCGGGCCGATCGAGCGGGACGCGTGGCTGCGGGCCATGCGCATCGCGGTGGCGGAAATCGAGCCGGAGGTGCTCAATGATGCGCACCGGCAGCAGCTGCTCGACTACTTCGAGATGGCCGCGAATTCGCTGATCAACTCGCCTTTCTGAGTTCGATCCGCAGAAATACCAGCGCCTCACAGTGTTTCCGGGCGCCCGCAGCTACCCGCTGGTCATTTGCTGAAACTGGACAAGTCCATTCGACGTGACCGCGAAAGTCACTGTGCTTTGGCACCATTACGGCTGTGACTGATTTTTCCGCCGCAGCCGGGGGCGGGGCTGATCCGGCTCCGTGGTGGCGATCGGCTGTGTTCTACCAGGTGTACCCGCGTTCCTTCGCCGATTCCGGCGGTGACGGTGTCGGTGATCTGGGTGGACTGCGTGACCGTTTGGGGTATCTCGAGCTACTCGGGGTGGACGCGCTGTGGATCTGCCCGGTGATGCGCTCGCCCATGGCCGACGGCGGCTACGACGTGTCGGACCCGCGCGACATCGACCCACTGTTCGGCGGCCTCGGGGCGCTGGACGAGATCATCGCCGAGGCGCACGACCGTGCCATGCGGGTGACCATGGACCTGGTGCCCAACCACACCAGCGATCAGCACCCGTGGTTCCGGGCGGCGCTGGCGGCAGGGCCGGGGAGTCCGGAGCGGGCGCGGTACTTCTTCCGCGACGGTCGTGGGCCGGACGGCGCTGTGCCGCCGAACAACTGGCCGAGCATCTTCGGTGGTCCGGCCTGGACCCGGGTGATCGAACCGGACGGTAGACCGGGGCAGTGGTATCTGCACATCTTCGCCGCCGAACAACCCGACCTGAATTGGGAGAACCCTGAGGTCGCAGCCGATTTCGAACAAACCCTGCGGTTCTGGCTGGACCGCGGCGTGGACGGCTTCCGGATCGACGTGGCGCACGGCATGGCGAAACCCCCGGGCCTGCCCGACATGGAGCGCGTCGACACCCGGATGCTCCACCTCGAGGACGACGATCCGCGCTTCAACAACCCCGGCGCGCACGACATCCACCGGCGGATCCGGAAGGTGATGGACGAGTATCCGCACGCGGTCGCCATCGGCGAGGTGTGGATCGACGACAACACCCGCTTCGGCGAATACGTCCGGCCCGATGAACTGCACCTGGCCTTCAATTTCCGGCTCGCCCAGACGCCCTTCCGGCCGGATCGGATCCGCGCGGCCGTGGACAATTCGCTGCGCGCGGTGGCCGGGGTCGGCGCGACGCCCACCTGGACGCTGTCCAACCACGACATCGAGCGCGAGGTCACCCGCTACGGCGGCGGGCACGTCGGACAGGCGCGGGCGCGGGCCATGATCCTGCTGGAGCTGGCGCTGCCGGGCAGCGTATTCGTCTACAACGGAGCCGAATTGGGGCTGGCCAATGTGGACGACCTCCCCGAGTGGGCGCTGCAGGACCCCACCTGGGAACGCTCCGGGCACACCGAGCGCGGCCGGGACGGCTGCCGGGTGCCGCTGCCGTGGGAGGGTGAGTCGCCGCCGTTCGGGTTCACGACGGGGGTGCCGTGGCTGCCCATGCCGCCGGAGTGGGCGGCGCTGACCGTGGAGGCGCAGCTGGAGCGATTGGATTCCATGCTGTCGCTGTACCGGATGGCGATCGAATTGCGGGCCGTCCGGCCGGAATTCGGGGGGGTCGGGCTGGAGTGGTACGCGAGTCCGCCCGGCTGCCTCGCGTTCCGGCGCGAGGGCGGTCTGCTGTGCGTGCTCAATGCCACCGATGCGCCGATCCTGCTCCCCGCGGGTGAGGTGCTGCTGGCGAGCGCGGCGATCAATGCGCGGCGGGAACTTCCCGCGAACTCGACGGCCTGGCTGGTCTGAAAGGGGTTTGTCACGACACGGCCGCACTAACCCTTACCGGTCGTAGTAGTCACACGGGCATCGACTACCGTTGGCCCGTGAGCATTCTCCAGACAGTGCTGATCTACGTCGGCATCCCGGTCGCGATCTATCTGGTGATCGCCGGATTGTCGTTCCTCGGCAAGCCGCTGCCCGGCAAGAAGCCGGAACACTACGAACTCGGTGCGAAGTGGACCCAGCCCCCGGTGCTGTGGAGCGCGACCGACGAGGTGACCGGATCCGGCCACCACGACACTGCTGATTCGCATGGTGACCATGCGGCTATCGAATCCGCCCACGCGGAGCTGATCGGAGGCCGGGCAAGTGGCAAGTTCTAATTGGCCCGCGGTGGACGAGGCCGACCTACCCCACGGTTACGCGATCACCACGAGTGGACGCGTCTCCGGTGTGCACGAGGCCGGCGACGTCTTCAAGGAAGCGCCGTTCAGTGACCGCGAGCGGCTGCTCATGGACAATGCGCTCACCGACGCCACCCGCGCCACCAAGGTGCGCTTCAACATCTACATCGGTGACCTGGGCTCCGACTCGGCCGCCGGCGTGGACGCCCTGTTCCCCTCCACCCCCGAGGCCGCCCGCTCGGTGCTCATCGCGGTGGACCCGAACACCAACTCCGTCGAGGTGCGCTCCGGCCGCGACGTCGCCGAACGCGCCAACGACCGCGTCTGCCAGCTCGGCGCCACCGCCGCCACCAGCTCCTTCCGTCAGGGCGAGCTGATCGACGGCCTGGTCTCGGCCGTGCGCGTGATGGCCGCCGCCATCGGGCGGGTCTAGCCGATTCTCGGCTCTTCTCGGGGGCTTCGCCCCCGAAACCCCAAGGGACGTTTGGGGGCTCAGCCCCCAAACCCCGAGGGGTGAAGGTGGGGCACCGATCCCCGTACGCCCCGAACGACATTTCGCCCTGAGCAGATCGGGGCGCAGGGGCGGGGTGGGGGAATTTACGCTCGGGAGATGGCCGAGCATCCGCGTTTGCAAGCAATTCCCGGTGGTCTCGACGAAGGGGCCGTGGTGCGACGGGTGGTGCGTCCGGCGCCGGTGCGTGAGCCGCTGTGGCGGGAGGCACTCGGCGGTCAGCTGCGCTCGCTTCGGCTGGAGCGGGGGGAGAAGCTGACGGAAACGGCTGGGCGAGCCGGTATTTCGCCGCAGTACCTGTCCGAGGTCGAACGGGGGCGCAAGGAGCCGTCCAGCGAGATGATCGCGGCCTTGGCGGGGGCTCTGGGCACCAGCTTGGGTTCGCTCACACGGCAGGTGGCCGAGGACCTGCTTCGCGCCCGTCCCGCCCCGGCCCGGCATCCGGCCATCTCGCCGCTGGCGATCTCCCCCGTCCTGCTGGCCGCCTGATCCCCGAGCATGCGTTGGCGCACCTGCCTTTTCGGCGTTGTGCGTGCACCAGCGCATGCTCGTCGCCATTCAGGCGCGGGGGCCGAGGAGGTGGTCGGCCAGGCCGTAGTCGAGCGCCGTTCGCGCGGTGAAGACCCGGTCGCGATCGGTGTCGCGGCGCAGGGTTTCCGCGGACTGGCCGGTGTGGGTGGCGAGGATGGCTTCGATCTGGGCGCGCATGCGGACGATTTCGTCGGCCTGCAGGATCAGGTCGGGGATGGTGCCCTGACCTCGAATCGCGGGCTGGTGCAGGACGATTCGAGAGTGCGGGAGGACATTGCGGCGGCCCTTCGCGCCGCCGGCAAGCAGCACGGCGCCCACCGCGATGGCCTGGCCGACGCAGGTGGTCACCACGGGGGACTGAATGTGCTGCATGGTGTCGTAGACCGCGAGCATGGCCGGCAGGTCGCCGCCCTCGCAGTTGATGTAGAGGTTGATGTCCTGGCCCGGACTTTCCGCGTCCAGGTGGAGGAGCTGGGCGATCAGGGCATTGGCGACACCGGAGTCGATGGGCGTGCCGAGATAGACGATGCGTTCGGTGAGCAGATGCGAGTAGACGTCCATGATCCGCTCCCCGCGCGGGTCGCGGGCGATCACATTGGGAATCGTGTAGCTGCTCATGCCGAGATCCCCAGCTTCTGGCGCTGCGGGACGACCTGGTGGAAGGAGTCCACGATGCCGTCGATGAAGCCGTACTCGCGGGCCTGCGTCGCGGTGAACCAGCGGTCGTGCAGGGAGTCCTCGAAGACCTGGTCGTAGGGCTGGCCGGTGTCGGCGGCAATCAGGCCGAGGACGGTCTGCACGGTGTAGCGCAGGTCGTCGGCCTGTACCTCCACCTCGACGGCGCTGCCGCCGATGCCCGCCGAACCCTGGTGCATGAGGATGCGGGCGTGCGGGAGGGCGTAGCGGTGCCCGGGTGTCCCCGCCGACAGCAGGAATTGTCCCGCGCTGCAGGCCAATCCGAGGGCCAGTGTGGACACCGTGCCCGGCACCAGCCGCATGACGTCGCGGATGGCGAGCATGGCGGGCACGGACCCGCCGGGCGAGTGGATCCACAGCGAGATGTCGGCCTCGGGATCCTCGGCCGCCAGCGTGAGCAGCTGGGTCATGAGCAGCGTGCCGTTGTCGTCGTCGAGCGGTCCGTCCAGTACGAGCACCCGGCGGGCGAAGAGCTGTTCCCTGGTGTGCCAGTTGAACATCGGAGTCTTGTTCTCTGCCATGCCTTCACGGTGCCGCAGCGCATCACCGGAAGTCCTGCCGCGCTGCTGTGAGCGGATCCGCCCTCAGCAGCGCAATGTGTGGTGCTAAAGTGGTGCTATGCCTAGTGTGAACGTCCGGTTTCCTGATGACTTGCACGCCGCCGCTGCGGCAGAGGCTGAAGCAGGTCACATGTCGCTGAACTCCGCGGTCTGTGAAGCGGTCAGGTCCTGGGTGACCGCTCGTGCGGCCGAGCGGCGCGAAGACGCGATTCTCGATCGCATCATGGCGGAACAGGCAGATGTGCTCGCGATGATCCGCGACTACGAATAAGTACCATGCGGCCAGAAGCGCTCATCAAATGCAATATTCGCGTCACCGAGGGCCAAGGCCGCATTCGCGATCTAGGGCTGGTGGCCGCCGCAGCGAACCGGGCCGATGCCGTTGTACTCGGCGAGCAGGCGTATCCAACGCCAGCGTTGAAGGCGGCGGCAGTGTTTCAGTCGGTAATCCGCGATCGGCCGTTCACCGAAGGGAACAAGCAGACAGCGTGGGTTGCGGTTCTTTTGACCCTGCGTTGCTACCAGCAGACCGCGACCGTCAGTGGCCGCGCGTTGGTGGACCTCATCGAGACAATCGTGAACGAGCCGACCGACGTCACATGGATCGCAGACCAACTTCAGGTACGTCCGCTCACAGGTGTCTAAGCTGATGCCCTGGCGGTTCCGACGCGACGACGGCCCCGCCCGGATCAGGACGGGGCCGTCGGACGTATTCGGTTGTGGTGCAGTGCTTTCTAGCCGCGGTCGAAGGCGCGGGCGCGCAGCGAGCGCTCGATGCCCGCCTTGCCCTCCACCACCAGGCGGCGCAGCGCCGGCGGGTGGTCATCGGCGAGGAACTTGTCGGCCACCGCGACGGCCTCCTCGGTGACGGCCCAGTGCGGGTACAGCCCCACCACGACCGTCTGGGCGACCTCACTGGAGCGCCGCTCCCACACCGACCCGATCTCGGCGAAGTAGCGCTCCACGTACGGGGCCAGCAGCGCGGCCTGGCCCGCCGGGGCGAAACCGGTGACGATGGCGCGCGCGGTGATGTTCGGCACCGTGTCGTCGCCCATGACGGTGTCCCACGCCGATTCCTTGACCGCCGCCTGCGGGCGGGCGGTGGCCGCGGCCGCGGCCTGGCGGCGGCCCGCGGCGGTGTCGTCGCGCGTGAGTTCCGCGTCGATGACCGGGGTTTCGATGCCGTCGGCGTCGATGGCCCCCGCGGCCGCGAGCGCCTGGGTGATGCGCCAGCGCAGGTCGGTGTCGACGGTCAGGCCCGGCAGGCCGACGCCCTCCGGGTCATCGGCGTGCAGCCGGCGCAGCACCTCGATGTGCTGCGGCGAGAGCAGCGCGCCGGTCAGCGCGTTGACGAACGCCAGCTGGTGGTCCGAGCCCGCACCGGCGGCGCGAGCCAGTTCCAGCAGGCGGTCGGCATAGGCGGGCCAGCCCTCGGCGCGCGCCCACTCGGGGTCGGCATAGGCGCCGAGCGCGGTGGCGGCCTGCATGAGCAGCCGCTGGACGACGCCGATCTCGGTTTCCGCGCCGACGCCGCGCTGTACCAGCGCCACGAAGTCGCGGGCCTTCATCTCGGCCTGCCGGGTCATCTCCCAGGCGGCCGACCAGGCCAGCGTACGGGGCAGTGGCTCGGCGATATCGGCGATGCGCGCCACCACCGTGTCGAGGGAATCGGCGTCCAGGCGGACCGAGCAGTAGGTGAGGTCGTCATCGTTGACCAGCACCAGCTTGCCGCGGCTCACGCCGACCAGCTCGGGCACCTCGGTGCGCTCGGCCGGATCGATGTCGAGCTCGACGCGCTTGGTGCGCACCAGCTTTCCGTCCTGGTCGTCGTAGACGCCGATGGCGAGGCGGTGCACGCGGCGCTCACCGGCGCCGGGCTCCGCGCCCTGCTGGACGACCGCGAAGGAGGCGAAGTTGCCGTCCGTGTCCACCGTGAAGTCCGGGCGCAGGATGTTCAGGCCGGTGGTCTTGAGCCACTGCGCGCCCCAGTCGGACAGATCGCGGCCGGACGCCTTCTCCAGCGCGCCGACCAGGTCGTCGAAGGTGGCGTTGCCGTAGGCGTGTTCGGTGAAGTAGTCGCGCAGACCGGCCAGGAACGGCTCCTCACCGACGTAGGCCACCAGCTGCTTGAGCACGGAAGCGCCCTTGGCGTAGGTGATGCCGTCGAAGTTCACCTCGACCGCGGCCAGGTCCGGGATGTCGGCGGCGATCGGGTGGGTCGAGGGCAGCTGGTCCTGCCGGTACGCCCACGACTTCTCGACATTGGCGAAAGTGGTCCAGGCATTGGTGTATTCGGTCGCGCCGACCTGGCACAGCACCGAGGCGAAGGTGGCGAACGACTCGTTCAGCCACAGGTCGTCCCACCACTTCATGGTGACCAGGTCGCCGAACCACATGTGCGCCATCTCGTGCAGCACGGTCTCGCAGCGGCGCTCGTAGGAGGCGCGAGTCACCTTGGAGCGGAAGACGTAGTCCTCGAGGAAGGTGACCGCGCCCGCGTTCTCCATGGCGCCCGCGTTGAATTCGGGCACGAACAGCTGGTCGTACTTGCCGAAGGCATAGGGCACACCGAAATTGGTGTGGTAGAAGCCGAAGCCCTGCTTGGTTTCGGTGAAAAGCCGTTCGGCGTCCATGAATTCGGCCAGCGAGGCGCGGCAGTAGATGCCGAGCGGGATCTCGCCGTGCGAATCGCTGTAGGAGTCGGTCCACTTCGCGTACGGACCGGCGATGAGTGCGACCAGGTAGGTGCTCATGCGCGGGGTGGTGGCGAAGGTGTGGCGGACCACGGTGCCGATGGTGTGGGTGTCGGCGACCGCGCCGTTGGAGATGACCTCCCAGTCCTCGGGCGCGGTGACGATCACGTCGTAGGTGGCCTTGAGGTCGGGCTGGTCGAAGCAGGCGAACATGCGCTTGCAGTCGGCGGTTTCGAACTGCGAGTACAGGTAGACCTTGTTGTCGGTGGGGTCGACGAAGCGGTGCAGGCCCTCACCGGTGTTCGAGTACTCGCCGTCGGCCTCGACGACGAGCTCGTTGTTCGCGGCCAGGTTCGGCAGGGTGAGGCCCTGCTCCTCGTCGTAGCCGCTCACATCCAGGGCCACGCCGTTGAGCACGGCCGAGCGCACACCCGCGCCCACGAAGTCGATGAAGGTCTGCGCACCCGGGGTCGCGGTGAAGGTCACGGTGGACTTCGAGTGGAAGGTCTCACGGCGCGGCTCTTCGGCACCGGTGGGCTGTCCGGTCAGGTCCAGTTCGACCCGATAGTTCTCCACCTGGACCGTCGCGGCGCGTTCGATCGCCTGCTCGCGGGTGAGATTCGGTGCGGACAAGGGGGCTCCTTAGCTCTCGGAGAACTTCTGCCGTGCAGGTGCACCCGGCTCGCTGAGCGGCGTTGCCCAGGGCTCGGTGCGGGATGCGATGCGCCCGCCGAGGCATCGAGCGGACCGAACAATTCTCCACTCGTGACCCGGCGCGGACACGACGTTCCCCACAATGCCACGTCCCGCCGACCCGTGGCGTGGGTGCGCGCGGGCCGGTCGTTCCCGGCCCGCGCGGGCCGGTTGCTCCAGGTCGACTGCGATCGGGCGCTCGACCGGGCGTCGAGCCGGACGGTGCCCGTCGGTAAGCTCTGCGGCGGCAGCAATCGCCCAGCATGAGGAGGACCGTTGAAGCACATCCACGCCGGTAAGGTGCGCGACCTGTACGAGAACGGCGATTCGCTGATCCTGGTCGCATCCGACCGGGTGTCGGTGTACGACGTGGTGCTGCCAACCCCGATTCCGGACAAGGGCGCGCTGCTCACCCAGCTGTCCAACTGGTGGTTCGGGTTCTTCTCCGACGTGCCCAACCACATTCTGTCCACCACGGACGTGCCCGCCGAGTTCGCGGGCCGCGGGGTGCGGGTCAAGCCGCTGAAGATGCTGAAGGTGGAGTGCATCGCGCGCGGCTACCTGACCGGCGGCGGCCTGGCCGAATACCAGCGCTCCGGCACCGTGTCCGGCATCGCGCTGCCGCCCGGCCTGCGTGACGGCGACAAGCTGCCCGAACCCATCTTCACCCCCACCACCAAGGCCGACGCCGGGCACGACGAGCCCATCAGCTTCGCGGACGTGGTGAACCAGGAGGGCAGGGAGGTCGCCGAGCAGCTGCGCGACCTGACCCTCGAGATCTATGCCCGGGGCGCCGAGCATGCCGCCGCGCGCGGGGTCATCATCGCCGACACGAAGATCGAACTCGGCTGGGACGGCGACGTTCTCACCGTCGGCGACGAGGTGCTGACCTCGGACTCCTCCCGCTTCTGGCCTGCCGACGACTACGAGCCCGGCCGCCCGCAGAAGTCGTTCGACAAGCAGTTCGTGCGCGACTGGTCCACCTCCACCGGGTGGAACAAGGAGTACCCCGGCCCGGAGATTCCGGCCGAGGTGATCGAGGTGACCCGCCAGAAGTACGTCGCGGCCTACGAGCTCATCACCGGCAATACCTGGAGCGGCGTTCAGGGCTAGGTCGGAACCGCTTCGGCGGCAAGGAAGTTCGTGACGAAGGCGTCGGCCCGGCGCTCCAGCTCGGAGTACTGGGCCACGCGTTCCGCGCCTACGGTGGCCGCGTCGATGAGGAGCTGCCCGTCGGCGTCGAGGCGCTGGCGGCGCTCCTCCGCATCGGGGAGCAGGCCGACGGCGGAGTACGAGAATCCGCAGTAGTAGGCGATTCCCATATTGAGCTGGCCCTCCAGCGCCTGCTGCATGAAGTCGACGGTCGGATCGCCGGCGGCGACTCCGCCCAGGCCGAGCCACAGCATGCGCTTGCCCGCCAGGCGAGGCTTGCTGCGGCCGTAGGCGAATCCGTAGTTCCACACCCGATCGATCCAGCCCTTGAGCAGCGCGGGGACACTTGCCCAGTAGACCGGGAACACGGCGATCACGACGTCGGCGGCCAGGATGCGGTCCATGTGCTCGTGGACCTCGGGGGAGTAGGTCTTCTCGCGGTTACCCCAGTCGGGCTGGTCGGCCTCGGTCATGCGCGGGTCGAAGCCCTCGGCCCGCAGATCCACCAGATCGACTCGGTATCCGGCGGACTCCAGCCGGGCGACGGTCCGGCGGGCGATATGCGCGGTGAGGGAATCGGATCGGTGGTGAGCGATCACCACGAGGGCGGTCTGCTGACGGGTATCGTTGTGCGACAAGGGATTTCCTCCTGGATCGGCTTCGATGTTGCGTTTCCGGTGTTCCCAGTACACCCGTCTCGGCGTGGACGATCCATAGACGAAGCGCTCCGCTGGATAGGAATTCGTCTACCCTCGATCGGGTGGATCCCATGAGCAAGCTGCTGAGCGGTATTCGCGCCGAGGGTTCGGTCGTGACGCACGCCGTGATGCCCGCACCGTGGAGCATCCGCTTCGCTGATCACGCTCCGCTGACCATGATCACGGTCCTGCGCGGCGGCGGCACCCTGCGCACGCCCGACGGCGGCAGCAGGCCGCTCACGGTCGGCGATACCGCATTGGTGCGGGGACCGCAGACCTTCCACCTGGTGTCGGAGGGATTCCAGGCTCCGAAGGACGCCGCTGGACTGGAGACTCCGGAGGATTGCCGGGACGGGAAGCCCACCGAATACGAGATCTCCTGCTTCACCGGCGATTCCGCGTGCACCGCCGAGGAGCTGTCCGGAATCCATTGGGGCAGTGAGGCGAATGCCACCGCCCTGATGGTCGGTGCCTACCGCACCTCGGCCCGCCGGCACGAACGCCTGCTGCGTTCGCTCCCGCCTGTCCTGGTCGTCACCGACGACTTCGACACGTGCGGCTGGATCGAATCCGCCGCGGCCTCCGCCGTCGATCAGAGCGCCGGTTCGCAGGCCATGGTGGACCGCCTCCTCGACTGGAGCCTGGTCTGCACCCTCCGCGCCTGGTTCGACCAGGCCGGGCCCGCCGCCCCGGGCTGGTTCCGCGGCCTGTCCGACCCGATCGTGGGACCGGCCCTGACCGCCATCCACACCACCCCCGGCGCACCCTGGACCGTCGCCGGCCTCGCCGCCGAATCCCGGGTCTCCCGTTCACTTTTCGCCAAGCGCTTCACGGCTGTCGTGGGCCGGCCGCCGCTGGCCTACCTGACCGAATCCCGCATGCACGAGGCCGAGGAACTCCTCACCGCCACCGATCTCACCATCGCGCAGATCGCCAAATCCCTCGGCTACGCCGACCCGTTCGGCTTCTCCGCCGCCTTCAAACGCCACCGCGGCCAGAGCCCCACCGCCTTCCGTGCCACCGCCGCCTGATCTGCCGCCCGTCGGTCACTGGCGGCGGAGACGGGCGGCGCGGATGGTGAGGTAGTCGCGTTCGGGGAGGCTGGTGGTGTGGCGGGCGGCGGCGGTGTAGGCGGCGATGGCTTCGTCCGAGTCGCCGGCCATTTCGTGGAGGTGGCCGCGGACGGCCTCGAGGCGGTGGTTGCCCGCGAGCGAGTCGGCGAGGGTGTCGGTGAGGTCCAGGCCCGCCTGGGGGCCGTGGACCATGGCGGTGGCGACCGCGCGGTTGAGGGTCACCATCGGGTTGGGGGACTGGCGTTCGAGGGCGTTGTACAGCAGCAGGATTCGGGGCCAGTCGGTGTCCCCGGGGCGCAGCGCCTGGGCGTGCAGGGCGGCGATGGCGGCCTGGATCTGGTACGGGCCGATGAGGCCGCTGCGCACCGACGCGGTCGCCAGCCGCACGCCCTCGATGATCATTTCGCGATCCCAGAGGCTGCGATCCTGTTCGGCGAGCGGGATCAGCTCGCCGCGGCTTCCGGTGCGCGCCGCCCGCCTGGCATCGGTCAGCAGCAGCAATGCGAGCAACCCGGTGACCTCCGGATCATCCGGCAGGACGCGGGACAGGGCCCGCGCCAACCGAATCGCCTCGCTCGACAGATCGCCCCGACGCAGTCGCTCGCCACCGCTGGTGTGCCCCTCGGTGTAGATCAGATAGAGCACCCGCAGCACACTGCCGAGCCGTTCATTCCATTCTTCCCGTTGCCCGTTCGACCCCGCGGGCATCGCGAAGGGCCGCTCCTCGGCCGCCAGGCGCTTCTTGGCCCGCGTAATCCGCTGCGCCATGGTCCTTTCCGGTAGCAGGAAGGCCCGCGCGATCTCCTCGGTGGTGAGCCCGCCCACGGCCCGCAGCGTCAGTGCGATCGCACTCGCGGGCGACAGGGCCGGATGGCAGCACAGGAAGAACAGCGTCAGCGTGTCGTCGCGATCCTCGGCGATGACGGCGTCGGCCGGATCGGGGGCGGCGGCACCGAGTCGTTCGGGATCGCGGATGGCGTTGGCGGCCTCGCGGTTTCGGCGGGCCGACTCGGCGCGGATGGTGTCGATGAGACGCCGCGCGCCGACCTGGATGAGCCAGCCGCGCGGGTTGTCGGGCAGGCCGTCGGCGGGCCACTGGGTGGCGGCGGCGAGCATGGCCTCCTGGAGGGCGTCCTCGGCGGCGTCGAAGTCGCCGTAGCGGCGGACGAGGGTGCCGAGGACCTGCGGCGCGAGGTCGCGCAGCAGGTCCTCGATCGCGGTGTCCGGCATCAGAGATCGGCGGCGGGGGCGCTCATGATCGGGCGGATCTCGATGTACTCGCCGATCGGCTTGCCGCCGGGGCCGGGCGCGGCCGATGCCTTGGCCGCGATCTCGAGCGCGCGGTCCGGGCTGTCGACATCGACGATCCAGAACCCGGCCAGGAACTCCTTGGTCTCGGGGAAGGGGCCGTCGGTGACCACCGGCGCGGAACGGCCGTCGGACGTGACGGTGCGCGCCTGGCCCGGGTCGGCGAGGCCCTGGGCATCGACGAGTTCGCCGGACTTGGCCAGCTCCTCGCCGAGGGCGCGCTGGAAGTCGATGTGGGCCTGGATCTCCTCGGGCGCCCACTCGTTGATCGGGGTGTCGCAGTAGGCGGCGGCGGAGTAGGTCTTGATCAGGATGTACTTCACGGTCGGCTCCTTTCGTCGGTGCACCCTTGCGGGCGCTCTCGTCCAGAGGTCGGAGCCCAGTACGCCGGGACGACGTACTCCGTACTCCGCATTATGTGAGGGTCGTCACAGCTCCTCGGGGTTCACGGCCTCGCCGCTCGCGATCAGCTTCTTGATCTTGTCCTGCACGTCCCAGACGTTCACGTTCATCCCGGCCAGCACCCGGTTTCCCGAGTCCAGCCAGTACGCCACGAACTCGCGCTTACCGAGGTCGCCGCGCACCACCACGCGCGCCTGCTGCCCCCGCGCCACGTACCCGGTGTACTCCATCCCGAGGTCGTACTGGTCGGTGAAGAAGTAGGGCAGCCGGTCGTACACGGCGGGCTTGCCCAGCATGGTCAGGGCCGCCACCGCGGGCTGGTTGAGCGCATTCGCCCAGTGCTCCACCCGGATTCGCTGCCCCAGCACCGGATGCTGCTGATCGGCGATGTCACCGACCGCGACGATATCCGGGTCGCTGGTGGCCAGGCTCTCGTCGACCAGGACGCCGCCGCCGACCGCCAGCCCGGCATCGGCGGCCAGCTCGATATTGGGCCGCGCACCCACCGCGACCAGCACCGCGTCCGCCTCGATGTGGGTGCCGTCGTCGAGCCGCACGCCAGTGGCCCGGCCGTCGGCGGTGGTGATCTCGCCGACCTTCACCCCGAGCCGCAGATCCACCCCGTGCGCGCGGTGCAGATCGGCGAACACGGCGCCCATCTCGGCCCCGAGCGCGGCCTGCAGCGGCACCGATTCCGCCTCCAGCACAGTCACTTCCACGCCGGCGGCGCGTGCGGCGGCGGTCACCTCGAGCCCGATCCACCCCCCGCCGATGACGGCGAGCCGCCGCGCGGAGCCGAACATCGCGAGCAGGGCGTCGGACTCCTCGATGGTGCGCAGCACGTGCACCCCCTCGGCGTCCGCGCCGGGCAGCCGCAGCAGTCGCGGCCGCGAACCGGTGGCCAGCGCCAGCTTGTCGTAGGGCAGTGTCGAACCGTCCGGCAGCGCAATGGTTTTGGTGCCGCGATCCAGGGCGGTGACGGTGGTGCCGGGCATCATCTCGATATGGTGGTCGCGATACCACTGCGCCGGATCCACGGTGAAGTCGCTGAGCGCCTGCTTGCCCAGCAGATGCTCCTTGGACAGCGGCGGCCGCTCGTACGGCAGATGCTCCTCCGCGCTGATGAGCGTGACCGAACCATCGAAATCATTGGCCCGCAAGGCTTCCGCGAGCTTCGCGGCGGCCAGTCCACCGCCCGCGATGACGAACCTGGATGTGGTCATGCCGAAACCTCCCTGCTAGTACGGTCGGGACCGCCGTCGATGAGGCCGATAGTCCGACCCTAGCCCGGGTGGAGTCGGGCGGAGCGGAAATATCGGCAACAATCGGGGTTGTTGCGCATTGAGTACGGCCTTGCCCTCGGCCGTCGATCGACTGCGAAAGGATTTCCCTGTGAGCGACACCAAGAAGGACCGGGTCGACTTCTGGTTCGATCCGCTGTGCCCGTGGTGCTGGATCACCTCCCGCTGGATCCTCGAGGTCGAGCAGGTACGCGATATCGAGACGCACTTCCACGTGATGAGCCTGTCCGTGCTGAACGAAGGCCGCGAGGGCCTGCCCCCGCAGTACGAGGAGCTGCTCGCGACCGGCTGGGGCCCGGTGCGGGTCGCCATCGCGGCGGCCCAGGCGCACGGCGACAAGGTGCTGGCCCCGCTCTACACCGCCATGGGCACCCGCCTGCACAACCGCCGCGCCGAGTACGAGCGCGAGGACGGCTCCCGCGCGGACCTGCTCGCCCAGATCATCGCCGAGTCGCTGGCCGAGGTGGGCCTGCCCGCCGATCTGGCCGAGGCAGCCCAGGGCAACGACTTCGACGAGGCCCTGCGCGCCTCGCACCACGCCGGCATGGACAAGGTCGGCCCGGATGTCGGCACGCCGACCATCCACATCAATGACGTCGCCTTCTTCGGGCCGGTGCTCTCGCGCATCCCGCGCGGGGAGGAGGCGGGCAAGCTGTGGGACGGCGCGGTCGCGCTGGCCTCATACCCGCACTTCTTCGAGCTCAAGCGGACCCGCACCGAGGATCCCGTCTTCGACTGAGCTTCCCCGCCTCCCCGGGTCTTCAGCGCACGGCCGAAAGCCGTTCACCGGCGGGCACGCGTGCCTGCCGGTGAGCAGCAGCCCGATTCCGGCGGTACCCGGGGAGGTACCCTCGTCTCACGAAATAAGTTGTGCCGTCACATATTTGGAGACGCCCGATCTCGCTGTCGGGAGACGTCATTGCGGCCGGTACTCGTGATATGTGGTGGTCTCGCCGTATCCGGGCGGCGTACCGCCGTATCCGCCCGGGTACGCCGGCTGGTACCCGCCATAGGGCGGGGCCGCAACCGGACGCTGCGGCACGTCGGGCCGCCAGAACAGCTTGCCGTGGCGGCTGCGGTCGCGCAGCGCCCACATGCGCCAGGTCAATACCGGATGACTGGACATGGCGTTCACGATCCAGACGAAGAAGCCCTTCTCCTGGGCCGCCCGATCGGCCATCTCGTCGAAACCGACCAGATTGTTCAGGTACTTGCCGCCCGCCAGGGTTTGCATGGCCGGGGGCGCGCCCTGCGGCCGGTTGCAGAAGCCGTGATTGTCGGCGGTGTACTCCTGGGAGCGGATCAGCGAGTTGCCCAGGATCGGCAGGAACGGCGCCATGAACATGCCCAGCTGCCGCCAGTACGAGACGTGCCCGGCCGCGATGTGGCCGACCTCGTGGCCGATGATGAAGGCCAGCGCCTCGGGATTGCGTGCCGCGCCGCCGATTTCGAACAGATCGCTGTACACCACCACGTAGCGGCGGAAGCCGTGCCCGGAGGCGAACGCATTGATCTGGCCGTTGCCCAGCACCACGTAGGCGTCGGGCACCTTCGGCATGCCGAACCGGGCCGCGGCCTCCTGCACCATGCGATAGCCCTCGGGGAACTGGGTCGGCGACATCTTCACGCCGTTCACCCGCTGGGTCGCGTAGTTCAGACCGCGGCCCAGGTAGACCAGCAGCGGCGCGAACACCAGGGCCAGCACCAGCTGACCGGCATGGCCGGACACCAGCAGCAGTAGCGCGAGCAGATACGCCAGCACGGTGGCCAGGATCACGATCACCAGCAGCGGGATCTCCCAGCTGTGCCGGGCCGGCATCCCGAACGGGGACAGGCCCCGGGTCTGCTGCACCACCGGCGGCTGGGGCGGCGAATACGGTTGCTGCGGAGCCCATCCCGGCGGGCCCAGCCGCGGTTCCCATCCGGTCATGCCGGTTACGGGATTCCAGGCTGGAGCGCTTCCGGATCCCGGTAGGCCGCCAGCGGATTGCCCCCCGTAGGCGTTCGGCGTTTGTGAACTGTCGTCGGACGTCATGCCTGGATAGTACGTTTCACCGGCGTCGACGTGCGGTCGTCGCTGCGGGGCCGCTCACGCGACGGGCTGCCGGGGCGAGAGCCCCGTGCGGACCCGGGGCGGGCGTGCTGACAGAATCGCAGCCATGCGCGTATACCTGGGTGCCGACCATGCCGGCTTCGAACTGAAGAACCACGTCAAGGCTCACCTCGAGGGCCAGGGCCACGATGTCGTCGATTGCGGCGCGCTGGAATACGACGCCCTCGACGACTACCCGGCCTTCTGCATCGAGGCCGCGCGCCGCGTGGTCGCCGAGCCGGGTTCGCTGGGCTTCGTCTTCGGCGGCTCCGGCAATGGCGAGCAGATCGCCGCCAACAAGGTGCCCGGTGCCCGCTGCGCCCTGGGCTGGAGCGTGGAGACCGCGCAGCTCGCCCGCCAGCACAACAACGCCCAGCTGCTCGGCATCGGCGGCCGCATGCACAGCACCGAGGAAGCCCTCGCCATCGTCGACGCCTTCATGACCACCCCGTGGTCCAACGAGGAGCGCCACCAGCGCCGCATCGACATCCTCGCCGAGTACGAGAAGACCGGCGTGCCCCCGGCCCTCCCGAACTGACCTGTGCCCGAAGGCCATACGCTGCACCGCCTGGCGAAGCTGCACCACAAGCGCTTCGCCGGCGGTCAGGTCCGAGTCTCCAGCCCGCAGGGGCGATTCGCCGAGGGCGCGGCGCTGATCGACGGCCGGGTGCTGACCCGCGCCGAGGCATGGGGCAAACACCTTCTCCACCACTATGATTCGGGCGTCACCCTGCACATCCACCTGGGGCTGTACGGCAAGTTCACCGAATCCGCTGTGCCCATGGACGATCCGGTCGGCGAGGTCCGCATGCGCCTGATCGGCGGCGGCCGCACCGGCGACCTGCACGGAACCGACCTGCGCGGCCCCACCGCGTGCGAGATCCTGCTCGACCCCGAGGTCGAAGCGCTCACCTCCCGCCTGGGCCCCGACCCGCTGCGCCGCGACGCCGAACCCGACCGCGCCTGGGACCGCATCCGCCGCTCGCAGCGGCCGATCGGCGCGCTGCTCATGGATCAGAAGATCCTGGCCGGAGTCGGCAATGTCTACCGCGCCGAAGTCCTCTTCCGCCACGGCATCTCGCCCGACCGCCCCGGCACCCAGCTCGCTTATGAAGAGTGGCAGGCGATCTGGTCGGACCTGGTCGACCTGATGAAGGTCGGCGTCCGCCGCGGCAAGATCGTGGTGGTCCGCCCCGAAGACGACCACGGCGCACCGGCATACGCCAAGGACAAGCCGCGAACCTACGTGTACCGGCGGGCGGGAGACCCGTGCCGTCTGTGCCGCACCACCGTCCTGCACTCGGTGCTGGACGCCCGAAACCTGTTCTGGTGCCCCACCTGTCAACCCCGCTGAACCCGTCGCGGATAGGAGCGGCACGACCCCTTGGGCTGGATTCGAATCGGCGTGCCCGCACACGCACGCTCATGCCGAGATCCCTGCGGTGCGGGGTGGTCATGCGCCGATCGCTGGTGCGAGGATCTGTTCGCACCATTCGCGGAAGGATGTTGGACTCGTGGTTGCGGCGGTGCGGGGCACGGCGTCGTCGAGACCATTGTTCTTGGCGTGCATCATGTCGACGTAGGCGGTCGCGATCGGGTCGCCGATGCCGCGCGCGGTCAGCGTGGCGCGGAAGTCGTCGAGAGATCGCTGCTGGTAACGGATTCGGCGACCGAGTACCTCGGACATGGTGTGCGCCATCTCGTTCGGTGTCAGGTCGTGCGGGCCCAGCACCGGGACCTCGCCGGTTCCCGTCCAGGAGCGGTCGAGCAGCAGGTGGGCGGCCGCCGCGGCGATATCGCGGGTGGCGACCATCCGCGTCGGGCGGTCGGCGGCCTCGGCGCCGGTGAACACGCCGTCGTCCCGGATCGAAACCGCCTGCCACAGTAGGTTGTCCATGAACGACGGGTTCGCCAGTGCGCGGTAGGCCACGCCCGTGCTCGCGATGAGATCGTCCAGCGCCAGCGATGCCGTCACGTGCCCGGCCCGACCCGCGAGCGGAGTGCCCCGCCCGAGCGACGAGACGCCGACGACGTGCCCGACCCCGTGGGTGGTGAACGCCTTCGCGGCGGCGTGCGTGAATCCGGTGAACACGTCGTCCAGGCTCGGCGCGTACAGGTCGGGCGGGACCAGCCAGAAGACCGCGTCCGCGCCGGCGAAGGCCCGGTCCACGACATCGGCGTCGCCGTGCGATCCGGCGACGATGTCGACGCGGGCGCGGATCGCCTCCGGGAGCTTCCCGGGATCGCGCGCGATGACGCGCAATTCTTCACTGCGAGTAGGTGTTTCGAGGAGGCGGTCGAGCAGCTGGCGGCCGATCTGGCCGGTGGGGGAGGTGATGACGATCATGCTTCGAGTCTGTCGACGGTTCGTCGCGGCGTCCAAGACCCTTTCCGCGCATTGATACCGTCAGGGTATGGATCTGGATCTGCGCAAGCTCCGCTACTTCGCCGCGGTGGCCGAGCATCGGCATTTCGGCCGGGCGGCGGAGAAGCTCTACATCGCCCAGCCCGTGTTGAGCCGTCAGATCAAGGCTTTCGAGCAGGAATTGGATTGCGCGCTGCTCGTGCGGACCACCCGCACCGTGGAGCTGACCGCTGCCGGACAGCAGCTCTACGAGGAGGCGCAGGGGATTCTCGCCGCCGTCGACGCGGCGGTGCGGCGCGTGCGCGACGCCGACCACGGCGTGCGACGCCTGGTGGTCGCCTTCTCGGCCGGACTGTATGTCTCGGAGGCGATCCGGGAATTCGCGACACGGCACCCGGAGGTCGAAACCGATGTCGTGCCCGCCCGCTGGTGGGAGCCGGACGCGCCGCTACGGGACGGCCGCGCCCAGATCGGTTACCTCCGGAGGCCTTTCAACGAATCCGGACTGCACACCATCCCCATCGGCCATGACCCCAGGGTCGCCTGCATGCCCGCCACCCATCCGCTGGCCGCGCGCCGGGAACTCACCCTGGCCGACCTCGACGGCGAGCGAATGCTCGATACCCCGAAACGCCGCACCGCCTCACTGGAAGAAAAGTTCGAGCTGATCGCCTCCGGCCACGGCATGGCCCTGGTCCCCCGCAGCGTCGCCCGTGCCTACGTCCGCCCCGACCTCGTCCACCGCCCCGTCACCGACGCGCCCAGCGCCGAAACCTGCCTGGCAGCCGCCTCGGACCACCACGACAAGCTTCTCCGCGAATTCCTCGACATCGCCACCGCAACCCTGCGGTCCTGAACCATGCCGGAATCCGCACGCTACGGACCGCTGGAAATCGCGCCCGCACAGGGCATCTGCAGCTCCGGGATGATAGCGCTGAAGATCTACGCGGTCCGATCGAGGATGGTGCGGGCCCGCAGCCTGAGCAGCTGCCCGACACCGGCGGCGAGCAGGGCAGCGGTGGCGATGATGTAGATGTCGCCCGGAATGTGCTGCCACCACGACCATGCGAGTTCCTGATGCCTGCCATTGGGGACGATGCCCGGGCCGATCAGGAAGAACAGTGTGAAGGCGCTGGTCACCGCGAATGGGGTGACACGTCGATTCGTGGTGGTCCAGGCGGCGGCCGTGATCAGGGCGGGCGCCACCCAGACCCAGTGATGGGTCCAGGACACCGGCGAGATCAGCAGCAGGACCGCGGCATTCACGAGCAACGCGATCACCGAGAGAATGGTCACCGGGCCCGCAGGACCGGCCGAGTCCGCGGTGCGGCGTTCGAGGCCGACCAGGTGGTGCATCAGGGCGGCGCCCGCGCAGACCGTCACCACGGCCAGGCCCAGCCAGGCCGCGGTGGCCGCGGGATTCGACAGGCCGAGGCGGAAGACCATGCCCTTGAGGGATTGGTTGCCGACATAGTCGGGGGAGCCGATGCGGTTGGTGTCGGCGATGGCGTGCAGCCAGTAGTCGCGCGATTCCCTTGGGAACACTACGAATCCGGCGCCGACCACGCCCGCCGCGGTGGCGGCCGCCGTGCCGGCGGCCTTCCAGTCGCGCCGGATGAGGAAGTACAGGACGAAGGCGGCGGGTGTCAGCTTGGTGACCGCGGCGACGCCGATCAGGACGCCCCGCGGCCAGCGGGGCTTCTCGGTCAGGCAGTCGAGGGCGACGGCCGCCATGAGAACGAGGTTGATCTGCCCGAACCACAGTGTGGTGCGGACGGGTTCGACAGCCAGCATGAGCACGACCGCGGCCACACTGAGTGTGAGTTTCGCGCGCGGGTCCAGGTCCGGGCGGACGCGGGAGAGCACCAGCCAGATCGTGACGCCCAGACACGCAAGCGAACTGGCGGTCACCATGAGCTCGGCCAGCCACAGCGGCATGATGGCGAGCGGGATCATCAGCACCGCCGCGGACGGCGGGTAGGTGAAGGGCAGGTCGGTGTGGCCCGCCACCGGCAGGGTCGGGCCGTACAGGGTGCCGTGCTCCAGCCAGCCCCGGGTGTCGACCCGGTACACCTGCAGGTCGAGGAAGCCGTGCATGGCGGAGAAGATCGCCGTGATCGCCACCGACACCAGGATTCCGATCACGATCGGAATGCGGGGCAGGCCCGGGCGGCCCTCCGAGTTCAGATTGCGCAGCAAGTTACGTTGCCCCGCCCGCGTAGTGATCATCAGGGAGACAGTAACCCTTTCGGCTGGTGCGCAGGATGTCCGGATTGCATTGGGAGACTGGTTAATCGATGGCAAATCCATCGATCGGGGTTCGGCCGCCCCAGTACGCCAACCGGCTGCCCGGACGCGCGAACCAGGTCGCGTAGAAGAGGAAGGATACGGCGGCCAGCGCACCCAGCACGATGCCCCCCGCGGGTGCCGGATACTCCGCCATGGTCGCCGCCAGGAATCGATAGGACAGCAATAAACCGGCGAGCACTGCCGCGCCGAGCGACACGATGCGGGCCCGGGACAGGTCCCAGCCGCGCTCCGGATCCCGCAGTGCCGACTCCACCGTCAGGCACAGCACCGCGCCCGCCACCAGATCGCTGCCGTAGTGGTAGCCGAAGCCGAGCGTCGCGAGCAGCGTGCACACCAGCCAGAAGGCGCCGGCCCAGCGCAGCCAGCGCGGCGCGGTGCGGGAGTGGATGAACAGGGCCGTGGCCCAGGCGGTGTGCATGGAGGGCATGCAGTTGCGGGCGGTCTCGGAGTCGAACAGCATCGGCTGCGGATCGTGGGTCAGCGCGGGCCAGACCTGCGGCCAGTCACCGATCTCCAGGCCGTGGCCGAGCGGGCCGTAGGCGAAGACCGGGCCGACGACGGGGAAGAGCACATAGCCGAGTGGGCCGATCACGCCCAGCACCAGGAAGGTTCGCACCAGGTGGTGCCGCGGCCACGCGCTCGTCGAGACATGGCGCAGCTGCCAGACCGCCACGACCACCGCCGCCACCGGCAGCTGGATGTAGACCACGTGCAGCACGTGCGAGGGCACCGGGCCCAACGCCTCGAGCGCGCGGCCGACCAGCCACGCCGGTTCGCCCAGCGCCCGGTCGGCCAGCTGGACGTACTGATCGAGCACGCGGGGTCCGGCGACGATGCTGACCATCAGCCAGGTGTCGGCGAGCTTGGAGGCCATGACCAGCAGCACGCCGAAGGCGATGGCCTGCAGGGCGGTTCGGCGACGCTCGCCCTCCCAGCGGAGCACGACCACGGTCAGGGCGGTCAGGGCCAGCGTTGGTCCGGTGCCGATCGATATGTGCCAGCCACAGGCCGCCTGCAGGGCCAAGGTCAGCAGGTCCAGCACCGCGGCGGCAACCAGGCTGACGACCCGGACCCGGGTGGGCACCCCGATGCACGCCAGCCCCAGTCCGGCCCATGACACGGCCGCCGACTGCGGGTTCGCGAAGTAGTCGTCGATCAGACTGCGGAGCGGGCCCATCACCCCGTGTGCCGACGCCCATACCTGCGCGACGGTCAGCAACACCACCGCCACGCCCAGCCCGGCGGCCGGGAGGAGCCGAGAACGAGTCCCGGTGCCGGACAGCACCGAGCTGGAAACGTTCATCTTGTGGTCGACCAGCACTGTAAATCGATAACACAGCGCAAACGGAGGCACAACATCCGGTTACCGGAATCCCATTTTCGGACGGGTCCGGCGTGCGCGATGCCATAGTGTCGCTCCCCGATTCGGGCCGGGTTATCGGCAGGGCTGCCCGTTCACCCGGGACGGGTCCGGAGGCGGCAGAATCGTGGATCGATAACCGGTGAACCGATTCCGGCGGGCATCGAGGTGGCGCTGACCACGCAGGGCGCGCGGGCCGTAACGCGCTGCGCCGCACGGCCATTGCCCCCGGTGAGCGGTGACATCCGTGGTGGTGCGAATCGAAAGATGGTCGGGGTGACAGGATTTGAACCTGCGACCCTCCGCTCCCAAAGCGGATGCGCTACCAAGCTGCGCTACACCCCGTTGCGCGTCGGACTCGACGCTCCCGCTGAACGGGAAAGAGCGGGTGACGGGAATCGAACCCGCACCATCAGCTTGGAAGGCTGAGGTTCTACCATTGAACTACACCCGCAGCGACCGCATCCATGGATGCTGTGTGCGTTGAGCACTGTACCGAACCTCACTCCTGGAATGCCAATCAGGTGCCATTGCCGCATGTCGCGGCCAGTAGGACGAGTCGTTCGGCGAGTCGCCGAGAACCCGCCGAAATTGGGTGTAACACCGGGGCCTCACCAGCGATGAGACATCCGATCGCCATTCGCGAGGCAGCGGGAACCTGTTCTGAATCAGGGGTTTTCGATGTCGGGTGGCTTGCTAGGATCCTTTTTGTCCGGACGGGGGTATCTGGAAAGGGGGCGGTGAGCATGCACCACTGGTGTGGCCGACCGCGAAGCAGTGAGTTCGATCCGAAGGGCGTGACCGGCGTGGCGGCCGGTCCTGGCATCTCGTGCGTCGGGTGAGCGCGCATGTCCATCCGCCTCGACACCCGAACCTCCGCCATTGTGGCGGCGACCATCCGTGAATGGGTGCGGGCAGTGCACCCCGGCGCGAGCAGCGCCGCGCTGGGCCAGGCGCCCGCGGTTCCCTCCGATGAACTCGAGCGCATCTTCGGCCGGATCATCGACGATCTGCTGGAATTGGCCGGGTCCGAACCGTTTCCGGTGCGGGCCGCCCGCCGCATCGGCCGCAGTCTGGCCGAATCGCCGTTCGATCGCACCCGCATGCTCGCCCCCGCCAGCCGCGCGCTGCTGGGGCTCTCGCCGGGCCAGCGCGGTTCGCTGATCGCCACCCGCTGGTCGTTCATCGCCAGCCAGGCCATCGACGCCTATGCCGAGGCGCTGCAGCAGCGCGCCCTGGCCCAGCAGGAACGCAGTCTCTCGGAGGCGGTGTCGGTGCGGGTGCAGGAGATCGCGGCACTGCAGACCCGGCTGCGGCACGAGGCTACGCACGACGCTCTCACCGATCTGGCCAATCGCTCACTGCTGCAGGAGCGGGTGCGGGTGATGTTCACCGATCCGGCGCGCGGGGTGGGGTTGCTGCTCATAGATCTGGACGACTTCAAGGTGATCAACGACACCTACGGCCACACGGTCGGCGACGAGGTGCTGGTCACCATCGCCCAGCGGCTGCGCTCGACCTGCCCGCCCGACACCGTGATCTCGCGCTACGGCGGCGACGAATTCGTGGTCGCGCTGCCGTCCCGCCGCAATTCCCTGGGCGAGCTGGCCATGCGGGTGCTCGCCGCGCTGTGCGAGCCGGTGCCCACGGCGACCGGTCCGGTCCCGGCGTCGGCGAGTGTGGGCACGGCGTTCTGTCCGCCCGGACGGGAGTGCGACTTCTCGGATCTGCTGCGCAGCGCCGACCGGGCCATGTATTCGGCGAAAACAGCGGGCAAACGTCAGTTCGCGGTGTCGGAGCTAGACGAAGAGGAGGTTGATCCAGGTCGCCGCAACTCGCGTTTCGCCGCGGTGGCTGGATAATTCGAGGTTTGGGGAAGCTCACAGCGAGTAGCAACAGTTCGGCGAATTCTGCCGCGTAGGCTGGTCGCGTGGCTACGGTCGTCGTTCTGCTCATTGTCATGGTGGTTGTCCTGCTTGCTGTGGTGGCGGTCAACCGTGCGCAGCAATCGCGTTCCAACACCCAGCTCGAGGATGCCAAGGCCGATGCGCGCCGGGTGATCGAGCGCCTCGGCGGGCAGGTCTACAACCTCGTCGGCACCGACGACGCGTCGAAGCAGGCCCTCGCCGATGCAGGGGAGCGGTTCAATGCCGCGGGCTCACAGATCGAGCAGGCCACCACGCCCGCGCAGGCCCGGCTCGCGAAAGAGACGGCGCTCGAAGGGCTTTACTACGTGCGGGCCGCGCGGACGGCCATGGGCATGGACCCCGGTCCGGCCGTTCCGGAGCTCGACGGCCAGCGCAGTGCCGGCCGGGTCACCGAGGACCGCGCGATCGAATACGACGGGCGGCGTATCGAGGCCTCGCCCACGCCGTCTGCCTCCACTCCGAACTATTACCCGGGCGGTCGCGTCGCCGGCCGTCCCGTTCCGGCCGGTTGGTACTCCGAGCCGTGGTGGAAGACCGCTCTGGTCGCCGGTGCCTGGGGCGTCGGCTCGGCGGTGCTGTTCAATGCCCTCTTCAGCGGCATGTCCGGGGTCGGGTACGACTCGGCCGCCTTCGAAAGCGGTTACGGCGACGGCTATCAGGCCGGGCTGGACGCCGCCGACGGCGGATATGCCGACGGCGGCTATGACCAGAACGCCTCGGACCCCGGCTACGACCAGAACGCCTCGGACCCCGGCTACGACCAGGGCGGCTATGACCAGGGTGGCTACGACCCCGGGGCCGACCTGGGCGGCCAGGACCTCGGCGACTACGGCAATTTCGGCGGCTTCGACGGATTCGACAGCGACTTCTGACGCCTCGGGGCCGGAATCAGTGCTGGGTCTCGGCCCGGGTCGCGTCCAGGAAGACGCGGATCGCGCTGGTCAGCTGTTCTGGCTGATCCTCGGGGGAGAAGGTGCGCGAATCGCGGATCCATTCGATGCGGGCGTCGGGGAATTCGGCGGCCAGGCGTTCGGCGTAGCGGTCCGGGAAGAAGCGGTCGCCCGCCGACCAGGCCAGTAGCACCGGCTTCTTGAAATCGGCGAAAGTCTTTGCGGCCGCGAGGGTGTACTGGCTGTCCAGGCCGCGGATGGCACGGCGGACGTCCTCGCGGATGGCCTTGGTGCCGACCGGCAGGGCGTACGAGTCGCTGACCGCGCGGTCGATCGGGCCGCGGGCCAGCCAGCCGTAGGCGATGGGCAGGCGGCGAATGGCGCGAATGCGCAGACTCAGGGCCAGCGAGGCGAGCGCCCCCGGAGTGCGCGCAGCCAGGCCGACGTAGTCGAAGAACGGCGGCGGGAAGTTCTCGTAGGCGTCGCAGGAGGTCAGCACCAGGCGGGCGACGAGGTCCGGGCGGGCGGCCACGACCAGCTGGCTCACCGCGCCGCCGGAGTCGTTGCCTACCAGGGTGACCGGGCCGAGGTCGAGTTTCTCGATGGCCTGGATGACCAGCTGGGCCAGGCCGGGGGCGCTCAGGTCGGCGCCGGGCATGGCGGTGGTGTGCGAACCGAAGGGCAGATCGATTGCCACGCAGCGGAATTCGCCGGCGAGCGCTGGAACGACCCGGCGCCACAGGTTGGCATTGACCAGCAGTCCGTGCACGAAGACAACGGGATCGCCGCTGCCGCTGTCGAAGACGGTCAGCGTGCCCTGCGGCAGGGTGAGCTCGCGTCGGGCGCCGAGGGCGGGGGCGCGCCAAGCGGCGCGGGATTCGGGGGAGATGGTGTGCGTCATCTGGATGACTCCTCTAGGAGCAGTGACGGTGAAGGCGATTTCAAATTAACAAACAGGCTGCCTGTTTTCAATGATTTCGCGTTACGATCCAGGCACCGAGCCAGAAAGGTGTCGATGATCAGGCAAGCCGAACGGTCCGAGTCGACCCGCGCGAATCTGATGGCCGCCGCGCGTGAACTCTTCGCCGAGCGCGGCTACGCGGCGGTCAGCACCCCCGAGATCGTGGAGCGCGCCGGCAGCTCCCGCGGCGCGCTGTATCACCAGTTCAAGGACAAGAAGGACCTGTTCCGAGCCGTCTACGAGCAGGTGCAGCAGGAGATCCTCCAGCAGGTCGCCGAGACCATGGCCGAGGCCCCGCCGACCGACACCATGGCCGTTCTCGAAGCCGGGCTGCACAACTTCCTGCTCTCCTGCGTCGACCCCGAACGCGTCCGCATCACCCTCATCGACGCGCCGTCGGTGCTCGGCTGGCAGGAGTGGCGCGCGGTCGACGAGAAGTACGGCCTGGGCCTGGTCGTCGCGGGCCTCGAATCCGGTATCCAGGCCGGCATCCTGCGGGCCGACCTCGACGTCCGCCCCCTGGCCCTGATGATCCTCTCCGCCCTCGGTGAGGCCGCCATGTTCATCGCCAATTCCGACGATCCCGAAACCGCCCGCGCGCAAACCGAACCCGCGGTGCTGGCCTTGATCAACGGTCTACGGGTCTAGACACCGAATCGCGCGACACGCCCCGGAATCCGACCTGGCGGGCCCAGAATCGATGGGATGACGGACCTGGCGCTCACCCCGAAACGCCGAGCCGAACTGGTCGCCCTGCTCGGCGACGAGCCGCACCTGCGCACCGAATTCCCCAGGGTCGCAGACTATCTCGACAGCGCCTCCCGCCTGCCCGGCTCTCGCCGACTTCACGACCGCCGGCGGCACCCACCTCATCTGCCTGGGCGAACCCCGAGGCGGCACGACATCGCCTTCTTCGACACCCTCGCCTCCACCTGGCACCTGGATTCCGAAGACCCCCACTACGTCTCATGGTGGAACCTCACCGACACCGCCCAATCCTGGACCCGCCGCTGACCCACCACTCCGGGATCGGAACCTCATGATCTTCCGCAGGTCGATCCGCCGGCTGCAGGGGAGACAGACCCGACAGCCCCTGCATGGCAGCATTGGAGGGTAGTAGGGCTGGAATTGGGCCGCGCTGTTTCGAATCTTCGCCGTTGTAGGGCGGGGCGACGATGTGCACGTCGAACCGCTGTGGGACCTGGATCCGACCGAAGGAGGGGCAGGAAGATGAGGACCATGCAGGCTGTTGTCGCCGATACGGTGGGCGAGCCGTCCGAGGTTCTGCGCTTGCAGACCCGCCCCGTTCCGGAGCCTGGTCGCGGCGAGGTCCGGATCCGGGTGGCGGCTGCACCCGTTCATGCCAGCGACCTGCATACCGTCCGCGGCAGATACGGATTCGCGCCGGAGTTCCCCACCGTGCCCGGAATCGAATCCGTTGGTGTGATCGACGAACTCGGTAGCGGCACAGACGGTCTGACCGTCGGGCAACGTGTCATGACGGTCGGAGTGAGGGGAACGTGGCAGGAGTATGTCGTTGCCGATGCCGAGCGGGTCTTGCCCGTTCCCGTCGGCATGAGTGATTCCACGGCTGCCCAGATTCTCAGCAATCCGCTCACCGCCGTGATCCTGACCGGTGATGAACTCGATGTTCGACCGGGTGAATGGCTCCTGCAGACGGCGGCCGGTTCAACCGTGGGCCAGTCGGTCATCCAGCTCGGCGTGCAAGTCGGCTTCAAGACCCTCAATGTGGTCCGCCGTCGATCCGCGGTCGAGGACATCCTCGCGTTGGGCGGCACCGCGGTGATCTGCACCGAGGACGAGGACCTGCGCGAACGGGTGGCCGACATAGCGGGCTACGACGGCGTGTCCAAGGCGATCGACTGTGTCAGCGGTCAGGTGGGTGCGGACGTGTCGCGTGCGCTGGCACCGCACGGGGAGCTCGTCGTCTTCGGTGCGCTGTCCACGCACCGCCAAACCGATCCCGACAAACTCACCATCCCCGTCTTCGCGCGCTCGCTGATCTACGAAACCAAGACCGTCCGGGGGTTCTGGCTGTTCCGCTGGTTCACCGAGACCCCGAAGGATCGGATGGCCGCAACGATCGACCGGACACTTCAGCTCGCCGGCAGCGGCGCGTTGCGGGTGCCGGAGGGCCGGCCGATTCTCGTCGAAAAGTTCAGCGAAGCTGTCCATCTGGCCGAAGCTCCCGCACACGGGGGCAAACCGCTGCTGGTGTTCGAACCGTAGTTCACCTTCCTGGCGTCTGCGTGTTCTTTCCACCCGCGCCGCCGCCGCGAGCTTCGATGGCCTTGATGGACTTCTCGAACGGCTTTCCCAGGACGCGGGCGCCGAAGAGTCCGAGCACCATCGCGAGCAGCCGTCCCCTGAGGTTCTTGCCGTCGCGGACCACGACGGCGTCCACGTCGGTCATGCCCGAGGGGAGCTGCGTGAGGGTGTAGGTGTGGCCCGAGGCGCCACCCCACAGGTTGGAGTCGGTGGTCGTCATCACCACGTGATGGGGGTCGCTCCAGTCGTAGTGCAGGCGTTCCCAGATGCCGGTCGAGCCCTCCGTGACATCAGCGTCATGGGGGCCTTCGTGATGCACCTCGAGGTAGCTGTCCGCGCTGTTGCCGAAGAGTTCGTGCCGGCCCGGCCCGAAGTCGGTGAGGCCGGCCAGGAACTGCTCAGGCGTCGCGGTGGTCGTCTTGTGGAGATGGATCGTGGTCATGGCGCACGCCTTCCTTGACACTCGAATGATCCGCTCCGGTTCTGAAGACCGGGGTCGGTGACCCACATCCAGAACACCACTCGTTCGAGCGTCACGGAAGAGGTCTGCTCGACCTGATCTTGCGAGTCCACCATCACCCGGTGATGACGCCCGTTCCCCAGCGTGGCTGCAGGGCGATCGCGGGAAGCGTGGATAAGCCTGTGCCCCAGTCGCTCTCATAGCGACTGCGGCTCTGCGTCTTCAGTCCGAAAGGTCTGTTTTCATGGTTCTTCTCGGCGACACCCGGCCCGAGAGACGAATGTCCTCAGGTTGCCGGTGGGTAGCCTGTGCCAATGTCCGATGAGCTGTGGGGTGTCGTACCGGACGAGCTGCGTGAACTGACGGCCTCGCGAGAACGGCTACACGATCTGGTCGAGGCGGTGTACACGGTGGTCTCGGACCTGGATGTGGATCTGGTGCTGCGGCAGCTGGTGACCGCGGCGGTCCGGCTGGTCGGTGCCCAGTACGGCGCACTGGGTTTGCTCGAACCCGAGAACGGGAGCGGTGAACGGCAGCTGGCGCAATTCGTCCCGGTCGGTATGGACGAGGAGACGATTCGCCGGATCGGGTACTGGCCGCACGGCCGGGGCGTGCTCGGCACGGTGCTGTCCGGGGAGCATCCGGTCCGGCTGGCCGACCTCACCAAGAGTCCCGCCTTCGAGGGCTGGCCCGACGGGCATCCGCCCATGCGCAGCTTCCTCGGCGTGCCGCTGCGCTATCGCGGCACGGTCCTGGGCGACCTGTACCTGACGAACAAGCGCGGGGGCGCGTTCAGCGACGAGGACGAACGGATCATCGAGGCGCTGGCCGTCATCGCGGCCGTGAAGATCGTCAATGTGCGCATGTACGACCAGGTCCAGCGCGACACCGTACGCCGCCGGCAGGACTCGGCCGTGATCGCCGTCCTCGAGGAGCGCGATCGCATCGCCCGCGACCTGCACGACTCCGTGATCCAGCGCATCCACGCCTCGGGCCAGGCCCTGCAGGGCGCGCTCCGGATGAACCCGGCGCCCGAGGTCGGGGAGCGGCTCGCCCGCGTGATGGCCGACCTGGACGACACCATCCAGGACATCCGCGCCACCCTCTTCGCGCTGCCTCCGACCGCCGGTGGAAAGGGTGGATTGCGCAGCGAGATCACCGAATTGGTGTCCACCGCCGCCCGCCACCTCGGCTGCACACCGAGCCTGCGGCAGGACGGTCCCCTCGACACCCGCGTGCCGCCGGAGACCGGGCGGCAGGCGCTGGCCGTACTGCGTGAGTCACTGTCGAATGTGGCGCGCCACGCCGAGGCCACCCGCATCGACGTGGACGTCACCGCGGCCCGGGGCGAGCTGCGAATCTCGGTGGCGGACAACGGTATCGGCGTGGGCGACGCGCCCCGCCGGGGCGGGCTGCGCAAGATCGCCGAACGTGCCACCGATCTGGCAGGCGCGCTCGAACTCGGGCCGGGTCTGGACGGATACGGCACCAGGCTGGTCTGGCGGGTGCCGATTCCCCAGGTCTGAGCCGGTGGCCGCCAGGCCGGGGGCGGCGGGCTCGGCGTTCGCCGGGCCGGTTGCCACCGAAAGCGCGGTGGCCTGGGTCACGAGTGCGCCGATCACCGGGGTGGCGGTCGCGGCGATTCGGCAAACTCGTTGCCATGAGCCTCAGATTCAGCGCCGGAGTCCTGTTGTTCCGCCGCACCACCGGCCTCGAAGTGCTGATCGGGCACATGGGCGGACCGTTGTGGGCGAAGAAGGACGCCGCCGCCTGGTCCATCCCCAAGGGCGAGTACGAGCCCACCGAGGAGCAGCCCCGCGACGCCGCCCGGCGCGAATTCGGCGAAGAACTCGGCCTGCCCGTGCCCGATGGCGAATGGATTCCGCTCGGCGACGTCCAGTACGGCAGCGGAAGCAGCAAGAAGCAGGTCACGGTGTGGGCCGTCGAGGGCGACCTGGATCCGGAACAGGTGGTGCCGGGCACGTTCGAAATGGAGTGGCCGCCACGATCCGGGCGAATCGCCGAATTCCCCGAAATCGACCGGGTCGCCTGGTTCGACCTGGACACCGCCCACGAGAAACTCGGCAAGGGTCAGCGCCCCTACCTCGACCGCCTGCGCGAGCACCGCGCCGGCGCGTAGCCCGGTATACCGCGTTCGCGGTATACCGAAAGTCCACGTCCGGACGACGACGGCCACCCGGTCCCGGCGGCAGGGTGGTTGTTACCGCGACCAGCGGATCGCCACCGTTCGGAAAGGACGTCGATGACCCATACACAGCTCGCCGGGAGCCAGCCCGTGGTCCGGACGTGTCCGTTCAGCCCGCCCGGGGAATACCGGGAATTGCGCGAGCAGGGTCCGGTCGCGCACGTCACCCTGCCGGACGGCATCGACGGCTGGCTGATCACGCGATACGCCGACGTGCGGGCCGTGCTGTCCGACCCGCGTTTCAGCTCGAGGCGTCGCGGTGTCACCGGCAATCACCGTGGCTCGCAGGAGATTCCGCCTCCTCCGCCGGGCTGGTTCATCTTCATGGACGCGCCGGAGCACAGCCGCCTGCGCAAGATGCTCACCGGCCAGTTCACCGTGCGGCGCATGCGCGAGCTGGCCCCGGCGGTGGAGCGGATCGTCGCCGATCACCTGGACGCCATGGCCGGGGCCACCGGTCCGGTCGACCTCGTGCAGGACTTCGCGCTGCCGATTCCCTCGCTGGTCATCTGCGAGCTGCTCGGGGTGCCGTACGCCGATCGTGCTGAGTTCCAGCACAATTCGGCCGCGCTGCTGCGGCTCGGCGCACCCGCCGAGGAGGTGGCGCAGGCTCAGCTGGAACTGAACCAGCTGATCCACCGCCTCGCCGTCCAGAAGCGGACCGAGCTCGCCGACGACATCCTCAGCGCCCTGGTCCGGGACGGGGACCTCACCGATGAGGAGCTGGCGGGCATCGGCGTACTGCTGCTGGTCGCCGGGCACGAGACCACGGCCAACATGATCGCCCTGAGTACCCTGTGCCTGCTGCGCGACCCCGCCCAGCTGGCCCTGCTGCGCGCCGAGCCCGAGCATGCCGACGCCGTGGTGGAGGAGCTGCTGCGCTTCCTGAGTGTCATCCAATTCGGTATCCGCCGAACGGCTTTGGCGGATGTCGAGGTGGGCGGCCGGCTGATTCCGGCGGGCGGCACGGTGGTCGCGCACCTGCCCGCGGCCAACCGCGACCCGGAGCTGTTCCCCGACGATCCGGAAAGCCTGGACCTGCTGCGCCCCCACCGGCCGCACGTGGCGTTCGGCTTCGGCATCCATCAGTGCATCGGCCAGCAGCTGGCCCGGCTGGAGCTGCGCATCGCGCTGACCGCCCTGTTCGAACGCTTCCCGGAGCTGCGGCTCGCGGTGCCGCTCGAGGCGGTTCCGATGCGCGACGAGATGGTCGTCTACGGCGTCCACGAGCTGCCGGTGACCTGGTAGGAGAGGGGATATTCCATGAAGATCCACATCGATGAGAACAGATGCTGCGGCGGCGGTCAGTGCGTGGTGGCCGCACCGGAGGTGTTCGACCAGCGCGACGAGGACGGCATCGTCCTCCTGCTCGATCCCCGCCCGGCCGAGGAGCTGCTGCCGCGGGTACTCGATGCCGCCGCGCGCTGCCCGGCCCTGGCCATCCGGGTGGAGCAGTAGTGCCCGGCCCCGATCACCTTGTGGTGGTGGGCGCTTCGGCCGCCGGGCTGAGCGCGGCCGAGACCCTGCGGCGCGAGGGCTTCACCGGCACGCTCACCCTGATCGGCGAGGAGACCCACGCGCCCTATGATCGGCCGCCGCTGTCGAAGCAGCTGCTCACCGGCGACCGGCAGCCGCCGGATATCACGCTGCGCGATCATGCGGCGCTCGCGGGGCTCGATCTCGAACTGCGATCGGGTTGCCGCGCAACGGGTCTGGACACCGATGCGCGCACCGTCACCCTCTCCGACGGCGACCGGGTGCGCTACGACGGCCTCATCATCGCGACCGGCCTGCGCCCCCGCCGCCTGCCCTTCGGGCACGATCTGGCCGGAATGCACGTGCTGCGGACCCTCGACGACGCTCTCGCCCTGCGCGCGGAACTGGCGGCCGGACCGCGGGTGGTGGTGCTCGGCGCGGGCTTCCTCGGCAGCGAGATCGCCGCGTCCGCACGGGAACTCGGGGTGGACGTCACCCTCGTGGACGCCGAGCCCGCGCCGCTGATCCGCCAGTTCGGTGCCGAGGTCGCGGGCCTGGTGGCCGCGACGCATCGCGACCACGGCGTGCGAATGCGGATGGGCCGCAAGGTTTCCGATATCGAGGGCGCGGACGGCCGGGTCGCCGCCGTGGTGCTCGACGACGGGACCCGGCTGGCGGCCGATGTCGTGGTGGTCGCCATCGGCTCGGTGCCCGCCGTCGACTGGCTGGCCGGATCCGGTGTTCCGGTCGGCGACGGGGTGCGCTGCGACGAATACTGCCGGGCCGCGCCGGGCGTGTACGCCGCCGGTGATGTCGCCAACTGGCCGCATCCGGGCCTCGGCGCGCGGGTCCGGTTCGAGCAGCGCACCAACGCGGGCGAGCAGGCCATCGCCGCGGCCCGCAATCTGCTCGCCGAACCGGGACGGGAAACACCCTATGCACCAACACCTTTCGGCTGGACCGACCACTACGACAGCAAGATCCAAATCCACGGCTGGTGTCCCGCCGCCGCCCGGACCGAGATCGTCGCGGGAGATCCCCGCGAACGCAAGTTCGTCGCGCTCTACCGCATCGGCGACCGGGTCGTCGGGGCGGTGGGCTGGAACAGCGCCCGCACCCTGCGGGAATACCGTGGCCGCGTCACCGCGCCGGGTCACGCCGATGCGTGCGGCGGGTAGGTACCTTGACGACGTGCGGATGATCGCCCGGCTGCGGTGCTGGCTGCGAGTCCGGCCGTGGGCGGCCGACCTCGCGGTCGCGATCGGATGCTTCCTGGTCGCCACCCCGGTGGCCGCGAGCATGGCCTATCTGCGGCACAGCCCGATGGACCGGGCGGTCAGCGGGCTCGCGCTCACCTGCGTGCCGCTGCTGGTCCGCAGCCGGTGGCCGATCCCGGTGGTCGCCGCCACCGTGCTCGTGGAAGTCGCTCGCTACCTGGTGATTCCGTACTCCGCTCCGCCGCCCGCGGCCACCGCGGTCGCGCTCTTCACGGTGGCGAACCGGATGGATCGGCGCACCGCCTGGCTGGCCGGCGTGTGTGCCGCGGTGCCACTGGTCGCCGCCATCCTCATTTCGCAGCCGAGTCCGGGGGATCTGCCCCAGGCGCTGTCCCAGATCGCCTGGACCCTGCTCGGCGTCGCCGCGGGTGATGCGGTGGGCAGCCATCGGAAGCTGCTGGCGGCGGCTCTCGAACGGGCCGAAACCGCCGAACGTGACCGGGAGGCGGAGGCCGCCCGCCGGGTTGCCGAGGAACGCCTGCGGATCGCCCAGGAGTTGCACGACGTGGTCGCCCACCACATCACGCTGGTGAACGCGCAGGCCAGTGTCGCGCACCATCTGATGCGCACCGATCCGGACCACGCCTACGAGGCGCTGGAACGTATTCGCGACACCAGCCGGACCGCCCTCGACGATCTCCGCGCGACCGTCGGAGTGCTGCGCGCGGAAGACGATTCGGGGCATCCGCGCGCCCCCTCACCCGGTCTCGGGGAGCTGACCGAGCTGGTGGAGTCCTTCCGGCACGCCGGGCTGGACGTCACCGTCGAGCGTTCCGGAGAGCCGTTCGAGCTGTCCTCGCTGACCGACCTCACCGCCTACCGAATCATTCAGGAGGCGTTGACCAATACCCGCAAGCACGCTGGGGTACCGACCGCGCGGGTGCGGCTGGACTATCGACCCGACCGGGTGCGGATCACCGTCGAGGACGACGGCCGCCTGCGCGCGGAGACCGGCACCGGCTACGGGATGATCGGCATGCGGGAACGCGTGAAGGCCGTGGGGGGCACGCTCGATGCGGGCCCGGGCCCGCACGGTGGTTTCCGGGTGGACGCCGAACTGCCGCATCGCAACGGCCGAAAGGGCGGGTCATGACGATTCGGGTAGTGCTGGCCGACGACCAGGCGCTCCTGCGCGACACCTTTCGCATGCTCATCGACTCCACCGAGGACATGCGGGTGGTCGGCGAGGCCGCCACCGGCCGCGAAGCGGTCGAACTCGCCCGCACCCAGCAGGCCGACGTCGTGCTCATGGACATTCGCATGCCCGAGCTGGACGGTCTGGCCGCGACCCGGCTGATCAGTGCGGACGAGGACCTCGCCGGCGTGAAGGTGCTGGTGCTCACCACCTTCGAGTACGAGGAGCACGTAGTCGAGGCCCTGCACGCCGGGGCGAGCGGATTCCTCGGCAAGGGGATGAACGCCGACGAGCTGCTCGCCGCGATCCGCACGGTCGTCGCCGGCGACGCCCTGCTGTCGCCCACCGCGACCAAGGCGCTGATCGGCCGCTTCCTGGCCCAGCCGGACCCGGCGCGCTGGGAGCCGCCGCCCGCGCTGGCGGCTCTCACCCCGCGCGAACGCGAGGTGGTCACGCTGGTCGCGTTGGGTCTGTCCAATGACGAGATCGCCGAACGCCTCTTCATCACCGCCCTCACCGCCAAGACCCACGTCAATCGCGCCATGGCCAAACTCGATGCGCGCGACCGGGCCCAGCTCGTCGTCATCGCCTACCGCACCGGCCTGGTCCGCCCCGACACTCCGAGCTGAACCGGGCAGCCTTCCAGTCGGCTACAGCCGAGGGTCGACCGGCTCGGTCTCCAGGGCCAGGATCGCGAACACCGCCTCGTGGACGCGCCACAGCGGCTCCCGGGCCACGAAGCGGTCCAGGGCCTCCAGGCCCAGGGCGTACTCCCGCAGCGCCATGGAGCGCTTGCCGCCGAGGCCGCGGGAGCGCAGGCGGTGCAGCTGGTCGGGGCGCCGGTACTCCGGGCCGTAGATGATCCGGAGGTATTCCGGGCCACGGCATTTCACGCCCGGCTGCACCGGCCGGCCACTGCGGGTGCCGGTGCCGGCCACCAGCGAGCCGAGCGGCTTCACCACCATGCCCTCGCCGCCGGCCGCGGTGAGCTCGGTCCACCACGCCGTCGCGGCGGCTTCGGCCTCCGGGGAGGCGAGGTCGACCAGGCGGCGGCCGGTCGGGGTGAAGAACTCCGGGTCGGCGGCGACCAGGCGGTCGATGCGCTCCAGGTGCCAGTTGTGGTCACGCCCCGCGTAATTCGCGCCGGAGGCGGCCAGCAACTGGAACGGGGCCAGACGCACGCCGTCGAGGCCGTCGGTGGGCCAGCAGTAGCGGCCGTAGGCGGCGGTGAAGGCGCCGGCGTCGGCCCGGCGCGCTCCCGTGCGTGCCGCGAGATCGCCTGCGTCCAAACCGCGTTCGATCGCGGCCGCCAGCACCTCGGCGGCCCGGCCGAGCGAGGCCCGGGCCGCCGCGCCGACCGCGGCGTACTGGTTGCGCAGCAGCCCCAGCGCTTTGGCCGACCACGGCAGCAGCTCGGTGTCCAGCAGCAGCCAGTCGGTGCCCAATTCCTCGAACAGCCCGGCGGTTTCGGCCGCCGTCCGCACCCGGGCCAGCAGCGATTCGGCGCGCGCCGGATCGTCGAAGAACGGGCGGCCGGTGCGGGTGTACACCGCGCCGGTGCTGCCGTCCTCGACGCCGAACCGGTCCCGCGCCGCCTGGGCCGACCGCGAAACCACCACGACCGCACGCGAACCCATGTGCTTCTCCTCGCACACCACGGTGTCCACGCCCTCGGAGCGGTAGTACTCGAAGGCCTGGGCCGGGTGCTCGAGATAGCCGTCCAGGGTGGAGGTGGCGCACGGCGACATGGTCGGCGGCAGGTACACCAGCCAGCGCGGGTCCACGGCGAAGCGGCTCATCACCTCGAGCGCGGCGCTCGCGGCGTCCTCCTGCACGGTGACCCGGCCGAGGTGGCGGGTCTCCACCACCCGCCGGCCCAGTACGTCGTCCAGGTCGAGCACGCCCGGATCCCGCTGCACCACCGCCTCGCCGGTGGCGAAGGTGGCGGCCGCGAGCGGGCGCACGGGCTCGAACCAGACCTGTTCGGCCGGCACCGACACCGGCTCCCGCTCCGGGTAGCGCAGCGCGGTCAGACGGCCGCCGAACACCGCGCCGGTATCCAGGCACAGGGTGTTGTTCACCCACACCAGTTCGGTCATCGGCGTGTGGCCGTAGAGCACCAGCGCCTTACCGCGGTAGTTGTTGGCCCACGGGTACCGCACCGGCAGCCCGTATTCGTCTGTCTCGCCCGTGGATTCGCCGTACATGGCGAACTCGCGCACCCGGCCCGAGGTACGGCCCTGGTACTCCTCCTTCAGGCCGGCGTGCGCGACCACCAGCTTGCCGCCGTCGAGCACATAGTGGCTGACCAGGCCACGCATGAATTCCTGTGCGGTCTTGCGGAATTCGGCGTCCTCAGCCTCCAGCTGGGCGAGCGACTCGGCCAGGCCGTGCGCCACCGTGACGCGGCGGCCGTCGAGCGCGCGCACCAGTTTGAACTCGTGGTTTCCGGTGATACACAGGGCGTTTCCGGATGCGGCCATGCCCATCACCAGCCGCAGCACGCCGGGCGTATCCGGCCCGCGATCGACCAGGTCGCCGACGAACACCGCGGTGCGGCCCTCGGGGTGCCGCGCGTCGACCGCCCGTCCCTCCGTGTCCCGCGCGATGACATAGCCGAGTTCGCCCAGCAGCGTCTCCAGCTCGCTCCGGCAGCCGTGCACGTCGCCGATCACATCGAAAGGCCCGGTGAGATCGGTCTTGTCGTTCCACAGGCGCTCGTCCGCGATGGTGGCGGCCTCGATCTCCTCGACGCCCTTCAGCACGTGCACCTTGCGGAAACCCTCGCGCTCCAGGAACTTCAGCGAACGCCGCAGATCGCGCTGGTGGCGCCCCACCACGTGCGGCCCCAGATCCGCGCGATCCACCCGCAGCGCATTGCGCTGCACGCACACCGCTTCCGGCACGTCCAGCACGATCGCCACCGGCAGGACATCGTGCGCCCGCGCCAGCTCCACCAGCGCCTGCCGCGCCTTGGGCTGCACATTGGTGGCGTCGATGACGGTGCGCAGCCCGCGCCGCAGGCGCACGCCCGCCACGTGGTGCAGCAGCTCGAACGCCTCGGCCGTCACCGACTGATCGGCCTCGTTATCGCTCACCAGCCCCCGGTAGGCGTCCGACGACAGCACCGCCGTCGACCGGAAGTGCTTGTGCGCGAACGTGGATTTCCCGGAGCCGCTGCTGCCGATCAACACGACCAGCGACAGCACCGGAACCGACAGCTCTGCCATCACGCGACTCCTTTCTCATCGCCGTTCTTCCCGTCCCGTTTGGTGAACACAGCCATCTGCGTCGACGCCCCCACTTCCGCATCCTCGGGCCCGATCGGCTCGAACCGCACGACATACCCGTACGTCCCACCGACCCGGTTCGCCCAGTCCGCGAATTCTGCCCGGCTCCACTCGAATCGGTGATCCGAATGCCGGAACGCGCCTGCGTCGAGCCCGTCGTAGCGCACGTTGTACTCGCTGTTCGGGGTCGTCACGACCACGGCGCCCGGAGCGGCAGCCCCGAACACCGCGTGCTCCAGCGCCTGCAACCGCGGCGCGTCCACATGTTCGATCACCTCCATGAGCACCGCCGCGTCATAACCCCGCAATGCGGCGTCGGTATAGGTCAGCGCCCCCTGCCGCAGCGTCACCCGCCGCGACTGCCACTCCGGCGCCCGCCGCAGCCGCCGCGCCGCGATCTTCAACTCGCGCATCGACACATCGATCCCGACGATCTCCGTGAACGCCCGGTCCGCCACCAGCTCCAGCAGCAACGCGCCCTGCCCGCACCCGAGATCGAGCACCCGGCTCGCCCCGGCCGACAGCAGCGCGCGATGCACGGCCGCCCGCCGCAAGACCGCCAGCGATGGGCCGCGTTCGCCGGCCTCCGCGGAACAGGAAGCCTCCGCCCGCGGATCGGTCGCCGGGACCGGATCGCCGGTCCCACCGGAGACCGGGCCGAGGTCGGTCGCCTGCCCTGATATCACTGCACCCGCCCCGATGGTGGCGGCTCTGCTCGCCGAACCGGGCAGCCGCGCGGCGCCCGAATCCTCGTCGGCGAGCGAACTCGTGGCCGCGAGCTCCGTTGCGGCAGCGGAGACTTCACGGCCAAGGTCCGGTGCGGACGAGGTGGTCTCGACACCGGCCCCCTCGTCGTCGATATCGTGCTCGATCGCGCCGAGTTCCTCCGGGTCGGCGTCGTCCAGCTCGGCGAGGCGGGCGAGGGCGGCGCGGACCAGGGTGTGGCGGCGGGTGAGGTAGCGCCGGGTGATCCACTCGCGTTCGGGGTGGGTGGTGAGCCAGCCCTCGCCGAAGCGGAGGAGTTTGTCGATTTCAGCGGTGTCGAGCCAGTAGTGCTTGCTGCCGTCGAGGACGGGCAGCAGGACATAGAGGTGCGACAGCGCGTCGGACAGGCGCAGCGTTCCGGTGAGTTCGAGCCGCAGGTAATGGGAATCGCCCCAGTCCGGGAAGGCCGGGTCCAAGGGAAGGGGAGTGGCCACGACGGTCCAGCCCAGGGGCGCGAAGACCCGCTCGGCGTACTCGGCCCCGCCCTTGCAGGGGACGGCCGGGAGCTCGATGCGCAGCGGGAGCGCGGTCTCGGCCAGCTCGGGACGCTGCTTGCAGCGGCCGTGCAGGGCGGTGCCGAACACCGTCGAAATGGCCACGGACACCAGCGAAGACGCCGCGTACGGGCGATCGTTCACATACTGCCCCAGGCTGAATTCGGGCGTGCTCTTCGACTTCCCGCGCACCAACCGGACGGGATCGATCTCCAGCAGCAGCGCAGCCGTGCAGCGGTCGTCGCCCGCCTCCGGGTAGAGCACGTGCGCGACACCGTAGGACTGCTCGAAAGTCTGTATGCGCGACGGATTCTTGTGCAGCAGGTACCCCAGATCGGAGGCCGGCCAGGCGGCGCCCTCGGGTCGCATACAAGAAATCGTCAACAGCATCCTGAGATGCTCCCGTAGGCCGAGAGCGCCCGCAAATACATTTCCGTCTCGACCTGCGCCGATATCAGCGATGGGCGCGGACCCCTCAGTGTAGGGGGCTTGCCGGGCAACACGATCGCGCTCACACTCGAAAACAGGTGTCCGGGGGAGGTTTTCGTCGGCGGTCCGAGGGGCCGGGGCGAAACGCCGTTCGGGCTCACCGTGATCGGAGAGCTGGGACTCGGGCGGGGAGCTGTGCGACAGGCGGTGGCGGCATGCACCGATTCGATTCGACCCGTCGGCGTGTGCACGCCGGATCGCTCGTGGCGGTCGCGGCACTGGTCAGTGCCTGCGCGATCGCCGGGGCACCACGGGCGGCGACGCCGCAGATGGGGGCACTGGATCTCGGCGGTTACAGCGGGCGGCCGCTCGTCGCGCCGGGGGCGGCCGGGGAAGCCTATGGGCGGCTGATGGAATCGGTGCGGATGGCGGACGCCGTCATCGCGCCGCGCGCCGTCGATCCGACCCTGACGCAGACCGCGGCCATTCCGGTGCCCACCCCGGAGGACGCCGTCGGAATCCTCGCCGACGCCACCCGCGCCACCCTGGCCGCACACGGCATGCTGGCCGGATTCAGCATCGGCGGCACCGACGATCCGACCGGCATCCCGGAGATCGGCACGGCCCGTTCGGTGCGCCTCACCGTCCTGCGCATGCGGGACAATATGACGGCCATCGACGCCGCCCGCGAGATAGATGGGCGCGACTTCGATGTCAACCACGACAATGTCGTCGTACCCTTCTCCGAATACTTTGCGACACACGGTCATTGGCGCACCTTCGTGCCGACGATGGCGGTCACCCTCGCCCACGGCCCGTTCGTGGTGACGCTGTTCGTCACCCATCCGGCCACGGATCTGGCGGCCCTGAAGCAGCTGGCCGAGGCCACCCTCGACGCCGAACTGCCGAAGCTGGACGCCTTCACGCCGACACCGGCCGCGGAACTGTCCGCGCTCCCACTGGATCCCGGCGGCATGCTGAGCCGCCTGCTGCCCGCCGACCCCGGGAAATGGCCCTATCCCGAGCTCTTTCACGACGTGCAGCAACCCATCGCCGGTTGGGGCGGACACCGCAGCGCACGCGGCATCGTCTACGGCCCCGTCCTCGCCGAGCTGTGGGTCAACAGGTCCGGCGCGGACCCGCGCATCCCGGTCGAGAGCATCGCCGTCACGGATTCGGCTCGGCTGCTGCGCTTCTCCGACGCCGTGGCCGCCCGGCACGCGCTGAACCGACTCTCCGAGCCCAGTGCCGGCGAGTCCGTCGCGACCCCGCCGGCGGGCGTCCCGGACGCGGTCTGCCTGCGGGGTCCCGGCTCGAATCCCGCAGCGCGCGAGAGCGACTACACCTGTCTCGTTCTGGCAGGCCGCTACCTGGCGCAGGTCTCCGCGCCGACCGGGCAACTCGTCCACCGCATGGCCGCGGCACAGTACGCGCTGCTGGTCATCGATCGCTGAGCCCGCGGATCGCCGATTCGGTATCCGCTCGGCCGCGTCCTCCCCGGCGAAGAACGATCCCGGCGTGTAGGTTCGGCGCGGCGTCGCAATCCGTGCGGCAATCCGGACTGACGGACAGGAGCGGGAATGCGCTTGGTGGGCAAGGTCGGTGTGATCGGTGCGGTCGCGGCCGCCACGGTGCTGGCGGCCGGGTGCGGCAGCAGCAGTGACAACAAGGCGGCGTCGACCACCACTGGCAAGGCCACGACCAGCGCGGCCGTCGCCACCACGACCCAGAGCAAGGGCCGCGAGTGCACGGCCGACGACATCAAGGTCGACGGCGGCTTCGGGCAGGCTCCCAAGATCACCATCCCGGACGACTGCGACCCGCCCAAGCAGCTCATCGTCAAGGACCTGGTCGCGGGCAGCGGCCCGGCCGCCAAGGCCGGGGATCAGCTGACCATGAACTACACGCTGGTCACCTGGTCGGACAAGAAGGTCCTCGACTCGTCCTTCACCCGCGGTGAGCCCTTCGAGCTGCCGCTGGGCGCGGGCGAGGTCATCAAGGGCTGGGACCAGGGCCTGGTCGGCGTTCAGCAGGGCGCCCGCCGGCTGCTCATCGTCCCGCCGGACCTCGGCTACGGCGCGGGCGGCCACGGCATGAAACCGTACGAGACGCTGGTCTTCGTCACCGACGCCGTCAAGGTCGGTAGTTAGACCCGAACCCCGGGTACCAGGGCGACCGGTCGGCCGACCGGCGTCGCGATGCCCCGTGCAGTGACCGGTTACACGGCCGGAAGGGCCGTCAACTAACCTGGTCGGGATGCGTTCGGGGGGAACCTAGACGTCAACCATGAACTACGAACAAGGAGCATGTCCGTGAAGAGCACCGTCGAGCAGCTGAGCCCGACTCGGGTCCGCATCAATGTCGAGGTGCCCTTCGAGGAGCTGAAGCCGGACTTCGACCGCGCCTACAAGGCTCTCGCGCAGCAGGTCCGGATCCCGGGCTTCCGTCCGGGCAAGGCGCCGGCCAAGCTTCTCGAAGCCCGTATCGGCCGCGGCGCCGTGCTGGAGCAGGTCGTCAACGATGTGCTGCCCAAGCGCTACAGCGAGGCTGTCATCGCCACCGAGGCCAAGGTCATCGGCCAGCCGGAAATCGAGATCACCAAGATCGAGGACGGCGACGAGCTGGCCTTCACCGCCGAGGTCGACATCCGCCCGGAGATCACCCTGCCGGAGTTCTCCTCCATCGCCGTCTCGGTCGACCCGATCGAGATCACCGACGAGGACATCGACGAGCAGCTGCAGTCGCTGCGTCAGCGCTTCGGCACCCTGAAGTCGGTCGAGCGCGCCATCGAGAACGGCGACTTCGTCTCCATCGACCTGTCCGCCACCGTCGATGGCGAGACCGTCGAGGAGGCCTCCACCACCGGCCTGTCTCACGAGGTCGGCTCCGGCCAGCTCATCGAGGGCCTGGACGAGGCCCTGATCGGCCTGAAGGAGGGCGAGTCCAAGGACTTCACCTCCACGCTGGTCGCCGGTGAGTACGCCGGCAAGGAATCCGTCATCACCGTGACCGTGCAGTCGGTCAAGGAGCGCGAGCTGCCCGAGGCCGACGACGAGTTCGCCCAGCTGGCAAGCGAATTCGACACCATCGACGAGCTGAAGGAAGACCTGAAGACCCGCGTCGAGCGCGTCAAGAAGGTTCAGCAGGCCGGTGAGATCCGCGACAAGGTGCTCGAGCAGCTGCTCGAGACCGTCGAGATCCCGCTGCCCGAGGGTGTCGTCAAGGCCGAGGTCGACGCCGTCGAGCACGACGCCGTCCATGGCTTCGACCACGACGAGGCCAAGCTGGCCGAGGCCCTCGAGGCCCAGGGCTCCTCCCTCGAGGAGTTCAAGAAGGACACCAAGGAAGCCGCCGAGAAGTCGGTCAAGACCCAGCTGCTGCTGGACGCCGTCGCCGAGGCCGAGAACACCCAGGTCGGCCAGGACGAGCTGTACGAGCGGATCATCTTCCAGGCGCAGCGCTACGGCATGTCGCCCGATCAGTTCATCCAGCAGATCCAGCAGGCCGGTCAGCTGGGCGCGGTCTTCGCCGACGTGCGCCGCGGCAAGGCCCTCGCCGGTGTCGTGGTCCAGGCCGCCGTCACCGACACCGCCGGCAACGTCGTGGACACCGCCGAGATGTTCGGCAACCCGGCCGCGGAGGCCGAGGAGGTTTCCGCCGAGGAGCTCGCCACCGTCGCCGACGCGACCGAGGCCGCCGAGGCTGACGCCAAGTAAATAAATGCCGGCGCTCCCGCTGTCCGGGGTCTCGGGTGACACCCCGAGAACCCCGAACGCGGGAACGTGAGGTGTTGACGTAAGTTTGCGCTGTGAGCGAAGCAGGGCGGTACCGGGAGTTCGGTGCCGCCCTGCTTCGTTAGGGTTTGTGTCAGCGAATCAGTAGGGGCTTGTTAACCGAGCCGTTGAGAGAGGGCAGGTATCCGTGACAATTCATCAGGCAGGGGTGCGCATGACATCCGCGACTGCTGGTCTGAACCTCAGTGATTCGGTGTACGAGCGCCTGCTGCGCGAGCGCATCATCTTCCTGGGCACTCAGGTCGACGACGACATCGCCAACAAGCTGTGCGCGCAGATCCTTCTGCTGTCGGCCGAGGACCCGACCAAGGACATCTCGCTCTACATCAACTCCCCGGGCGGTTCGGTGACCGCGGGCATGGCCATCTACGACACCATGCAGTTCGCCGAATGCGACATCCGCACGGTCGGCATGGGCCTGGCCGCCTCCATGGGGCAGTTCCTGCTCGCCGCCGGCACCAAGGGCAAGCGCTACGCGCTGCCGCACGCGCGGATCATGATGCACCAGCCCTCCGCCGGACTGGGTGGTTCGGCCGCTGACATCGCCATCCAGGCCGAGCAGTTCGCCTACACCAAGCGCGAACTCAACGAGCTGCAGGCTCAGCACACTGGCAAGTCCATCGAGCAGGTGACCGCCGACGCCGACCGCGACCGCTGGTTCACCGCCGCCGAGGCGCTCGACTACGGGTTCATCGACCACGTGGTCACCCACGCGAGCCAGGCGAACGGCAGCAGCAGCAAATAGTTCCGCAGCCCATCACACAGACTTTGGAGTGACGCGTATGTCCAACATGATCGATCCGCGGGCCGCGGGGATCACCTTCGCCGCCGCCGGCAACCTGCCTCAGTCGCGCTACATCCTGCCGCAGTTCACCGAGCAGACCAGCTTCGGCCAGAAGGTCTCGGACCCGTACAACAAGCTCTTCGAGGAGCGGATCATCTTCCTGGGCAACCAGGTTGACGATGTGTCGGCCAACGACATCATGGCCCAGCTGCTGGTGCTCGAGTCGATGGATCCGGACCGCGACATCACCATGTACATCAACTCGCCCGGTGGTTCCTTCACCGCGCTGATGGCCATCTACGACACCATGCAGTACGTGCGCGCCGACGTCGCCACCGTCTGCCTGGGCCAGGCCGCCTCGGCCGCGGCCGTGCTGCTCGCCGCCGGCGCCCCCGGCAAGCGTGCCGCGCTGCCCAACGCCCGCGTCCTGATCCACCAGCCGTCCACCTCGGGCGGCATCCAGGGCCAGGTCTCCGACCTCGAGATCCAGGCCGCCGAGATCGAGCGCATGCGTCGCCTCATGGAGACCACGCTGGCGCGCCACACCGGCAAGGACGCGGACACCATCCGCAAGGACACCGACCGGGACAAGATCCTGACCGCCGACGAGGCGCAGGAGTACGGCATCGTCGACCAGGTTTTCCAGTACCGCAAGCTCAGCGCCCAGAAGTGAGCTGGGCGGGTGGCGGGGTTCTGTGTGTCCCAGGCGTCCCCGCCACCCCGGCAGGGGTGAGTCCACGCACATGTCCGGCGAGAAACGTGCCCAAGTTGTCGACCTCGGTCAGCCGAAGCGGGTACGGTCACTCTAGGGACCTTTGCTCGTGGTTGTCGGCTCTGCCTCTGCATCCAACACAGGTGTTTGTAATGGGCACCGTGGATACACACAGCCGAATTGGATCCGCAAACTCAGGGGTCACGGCTTACGCTCGAAGAAGGCAGCTCGCCGGCAGCCGGGGACAGACGGTTGCACGCGGACAAGGAAGTAGGGACCCAGGAGATGGCGCGCATCGGTGATGGCGGCGATCTGTTGAAGTGCTCGTTCTGCGGAAAGAGCCAGAAGCAGGTCAAGAAGCTCATTGCGGGACCGGGGGTGTACATCTGCGACGAGTGCATCGACCTCTGCAATGAGATCATCGAGGAAGAGCTCGCCGAATCCAGCGAGGTCAAGCTCGACGAATTGCCCAAACCCGCGGAAATCCGGGATTTCCTGGAGCAGTACGTGATCGGGCAGGACGCCGCGAAGCGAACCCTCGCAGTGGCGGTCTACAACCACTACAAGCGGATTCAGGCCGGCGACAAGGGCCGCGACTCCCGGGGCGAACCGGTCGAGCTGGCCAAGTCCAACATCCTCATGCTCGGCCCGACGGGCTGTGGCAAGACCTACCTGGCGCAGACGCTGGCCAAGATGCTGAACGTGCCGTTCGCCATCGCGGACGCCACCGCGCTCACCGAGGCCGGCTATGTCGGCGAGGATGTCGAGAACATCCTGCTGAAGCTGATCCAGGCCGCCGACTACGACGTGAAGCGCGCCGAGACCGGCATCATCTACATCGACGAGGTCGACAAGATCGCCCGCAAGTCGGAGAACCCGTCCATCACCCGTGACGTGTCCGGTGAGGGCGTGCAGCAGGCGCTGCTGAAGATCCTGGAGGGCACGCAGGCGTCGGTGCCGCCGCAGGGCGGCCGCAAGCACCCGCACCAGGAGTTCATCCAGATCGACACCACCAATGTGCTGTTCATCGTGGCGGGTGCGTTCGCCGGTCTGGAGAAGATCGTCCAGGATCGAGTCGGCAAGCGCGGCATCGGTTTCGGCGCGGAGGTCCGGTCCAAGGCCGAGATCGACACCGCCGACCACTTCGCCGACGTGATGCCCGAGGATCTGATCAAGTTCGGTCTGATCCCCGAGTTCATCGGCCGCCTCCCCGTCGTCGCCTCGGTCACCAACCTGGACAAGGAATCCCTGGTCCGCATCCTGGCCGAGCCGAAGAACGCCCTGGTGAAGCAGTACGTGCGCCTGTTCGAAATGGACGGCGTGGACCTGGAGTTCACCCAGGACGCCCTGGAAGCCGTTGCGGATCAGGCGATCCTGCGCGGCACCGGCGCCCGCGGCCTGCGCGCCATCATGGAGGAGGTGCTCCTCCCGGTCATGTACGACATCCCCAGCCGCGACGATGTCGCCAAGGTGGTCGTCAATGCCGACACCGTGAACGACAACGTCCTCCCGACGATCGTCCCGCGCAAGCGCCAGACCCCCGAGCGCCGCGAGAAGTCGGCGTAAGGCCCTTCCACAAGCAAGAGAGACCGGCTCCGCGAGAATCCCTCTCGCGGAGCCGGTCTCGTTCTCTCGCCACGCGGCCGCGGAGGAGTTACCTGCTCGAGCTGATCACCGTGGAAGGTAGACGCGCGAACAACCTTGTGGCACCGAGTGCTTGATAGAAACCGTCGAGGGTGACCGACAGTCCATGCCTGTTCTCTTCTGTGGGCTGTCCGTTTCCGGAGAGCCAGGGAGTCGGTGACGATCGGTGGAGCCGATCGCGCCCGTCGCGAGGATCGCCGTTGATCCCTCGTGGTTCGCCGTTGAACCTTTACTCCGTTACTTCAGAAATCGGTGTGGCCGGGTCACCTGTTACGACTGGGCGACGGTCCCGATTTCATCGGGACCGGGAAAAGAGAATTTCGCGGCGGGGTCAGCGGCGGGGGAATTTGAAGGTGAGGGGGGCGGGCTCGGGGACCGGGAAACGCTCGCGCGGGGCGACGAACAGAATGGCCAGGCCGAGGGCGGGCATGGCTAGGGCCGCCAGCAGTTCGAGGGTGAAGTTGAGTCCGCTCAGTGTCGGCGGGCGGTGGAAGGCGTGGTAGATGAAGTGCGGCACGCCGAAGACCAGCCACGCCAGCCCGGTGACTCGGGCGATGACGCTGTCGCGGTAGTAGAGCGCGGCGGCGGAGATGGCGCCCAGGGCGAGGAAGAAGGCCCCCACGTCACCGGCCAGGTGATGGTTGTACGGGCCGTCGGCGCGCACCCAGTGCAGGCCGAATCCGGGGAAGCTGGTGTAGAACGATTCGGGCGCCACGACGGCCCACAGGCCGGTGATCACCCCCGTGGCGGTGAGCACGCCGAGCATGATGAGCAGGGCGATCCAGCGCCGCCGGTTGATCTCCAGCCGCATGCTGACCCGCACCCCGTCACCGGTGCCGCGCAACGAGATCCGCACAGGCCCTCCCGCCCTCGCCGAATCACTGTGCTGCCACCGTAATTCGGGGAGCGGGAAGGGACAACCCCGTGGGTCAGATCTGCTCCATCTTCATGTCGTCCGGACCCCAGTAGGCCTTCATGCTGATGATCTTGCCCTCGTCGTTCAGCTCCATCACGTCGATGGGCGAGAGGGTCATGCGGTGCCCGTTGGACACGGTGACAAGGGTGAAGGACGCCGCCACCTTGTTGCCCGCCACCTTGACGGTGTGCAGTTCGGTCTCGCGGTCGAGGTTCTCCAGGGCCTTGTAGAGCTCGCCGATGGCCTCGTGGCCGCGGCGCTCCGGCGTCCCGATCGGATCCTCGATCACCGCGTCCTCGGCGTACAGGTCCACGATCGCCGACGTGGGCCCGGTGGCCACCAGCTTCACATACTGCTCGACCACATCGCGGGGCTGCACTGCCATGGATGACTCCCATCAAGAATTGAAACGTGTTCTATTGCGGAGAGTAACAGCCGGAACGCGCAAAAGAACCCCGCTGCCTCACCCTGTGGAACGGGCGACGATCACATCGCCAGACGGTCCTCACCGGTGTACACATTCATGGTTTCGCCGCGCAGGAAGCCGACCAGGGTGAGACCGGCGTCGGCGGCGAGATCCACGGCCAGCGAGCTGGGGGCGGACACCGCGCCCATGACCGGAATGCCCGCCATGATGGCCTTCTGGACCAGCTCGAAGGAGGCGCGGCCGCTGACCATGAGGACGAGATCGTGTGCGGGAAGCAGATTCTCGCGGATCGCCCAGCCGACCAGCTTGTCCACGGCATTGTGCCGGCCGATGTCCTCGCGCACGGCCAGCGCCGCGCCTTCGGGGGTGAACAGGCCGGCGGCGTGCAGCCCGCCGGTGGCGTCGAAAATCTGCTGGCGGGAACGCAGTTCGTCGGGCAGCTTGGCGAGAGTGTGCACGTCGACGCGGGGCGAATCCGCGGGCATGGCGTACCGGATCCGGGTGCGCACCTCGTCGAGGGCGGTCTTGCCGCACAGTCCGCAGGAACTGTTGGTCAGGAACGGCCTGGGCTGCACCGGGACCGGAGTCCGGAGCTGGATGTCCAGCACGTTGTAGGTGTTCTGCCCGTTCTCGTCGGTGCCCGCGCAGTAGCGGGCGCTGACGATGTCCTCGGCCGAGTCGATGATGCCCTCGGCGTAGAGGAAGCCGTGCACGAGGTCGATATCCGCGCCGGGGGTGCGCATGGTGATCGTCAGCGACTGCCCGCCCGTACGGATTTCGAGCGGTTCCTCCACGGCCAGGGTGTCGGGCCGGGTGACGGTGCCGCTGGGGGAGATGCGCAGGGTGCGCCGGCGCGCGGTGACCCTGCTCATGCGACCGTGCGGGTGTGGCGTTCCAGGCGGATGGTGACCGCCTTGGAAACGGGCGTATTGGAGCGCCGGGCGACGTGGTCCAGCGGGATCAGGGGGTTGGTCTCGGGGTAGTAGGCGGCGGCATTGCCGCGCGGGGTCGGATAGGCGACCAGGCGGAAGCCGGTGACGCTGCGCTCGGTGCCGTCGCCGAACTCGGAGATGACGTCCACCAGATCGTCCTCGGCGAAACCGAGGGCGGTGATGTCCTCCGGATGGACCAGCACCACGCGCCGCCCGTTGTGGATGCCGCGGTAGCGGTCGTCCAGGCCGTAGATGGTGGTGTTGTACTGGTCGTGGCTGCGCAGGGTCTGCAGGATGAGCCGGCCCTCGGGGACCGGCAGCCAGTGCAGGTCGTTGACCGCGAAATTGGCCTTGCCGGTGGCGGTCCGGAATTCGCGGGCGTCACGTGGCGGGTGCGGGAGCTGGAAGCCGTTGCGGCCGCGCACTTTCCGGTTGTAGTCGGCGCAGCCGGGTACCACCCGGGCGATGGCGTCGCGGATCTTGTCGTAGTCGCGCCGGAACTCGCCCCACGGTACGGAGTGGCCCGGACCGAACACGGCCTCGGCCAGCTCGCACACGATGGCGACCTCGCTGCGCAGCTGGTCGCTCACCGGGTCCAGCCGACCGGTGGACAGGTGCACCATGGACATCGAGTCCTCGACCGAAACCTGCTGGCGCACACCGCCCTGCAGGTCCGCGTCGGTGCGGCCCAGGGTGGGCAGGATCAGGGCGGTGCGCCCGTGCACCACGTGGCTGCGGTTGAGTTTCGTCGACACCTGCACGGTCAGTGCGCAATTGCGCAGTGCGGCCTCGGTGACCTCGGTGTCGGGGGTGGCGGAGACGAAGTTGCCGCCCATGCCGAAGAACACCGTGCCACGGCCGTCGCGCATGGCCCGGATGGCATTGACGGTGTCCCAGCCGTGTTCACGCGGGCTGGTGATGCCGAATTCACGGTCCAGGGCGTCGAGGAAGGCGTCGGGCATCTTCTCCCAGATGCCCATGGTGCGGTCGCCCTGCACATTGGAGTGGCCGCGCACCGGGCACACGCCCGCGCCGGGCTTGCCGATCATGCCGCGCAGCAACAGCAGGTTGGTGGCCTCCTCGATGGTGGCGACGCCGTGCACCTGCTGGGTGAGGCCCATGGCCCAGCAGATGATGGTTGCCTTCGACTCGGCCAGCAGCTTCGCGGTGCGGTCCAGGTCTGCGCGGCTGAGGCCGGTGGCCTGCTCGACGATGCCGAGATCGACCGCGCGCATCTGTTTTTCGTATTCGGCGAAGCTCGCGGTGTGCGTATCGACGAAGGCGCGGTCCACGATCGTGCCGGGCGCGCGGTCCTCGGCCTCGAACAGCAGCTTGGCCAGGCCCTGGAACAGGGCCATATCGCCGCCGAGGCGGATCTGCAGGAGATCGTCGGCGATGGTGATGCCGCCGGTGAAACCCTTGACGGTCTGCGGGTCCTTGAAGCCGATGAGCCCGGTCTCCGGCAGCGGGTTGACCGCGATGACCGTCGCCCCGTGCGCCTTGGCCTCGCCGAGCGCGGACAGCATGCGCGGATGGTTGGTGCCGGGGTTCTGCCCGGCCACGATGATGAGGTCGGCCTTGGAGAAGTCGTCGATGGTGACCGAGCCCTTGCCGATGCCGATCGAGCCGGTGAGCGCGGTGCCCGAGGATTCGTGGCACATGTTGGAGCAGTCGGGCAGGTTGTTGGTGCCGAAGCTGCGGACCAGCAACTGGTAGAGGAACGCGGTCTCGTTTGCGGTGCGGCCGGAGGTGTAGAAGACGGCCTGGTCGGGGGAGTCCAGGCCGCGCAGGGTGTCGGCGATGAGGCGGTAGGCCTCGTCCCAGCCGATCGGGGAGTAGTGGGTGTCGCCCTCGCGCAGCACCATCGGGTGGGTGAGGCGGCCCTGCTGGCCGAGCCAGTAGCCGGACTTGCCAGCCAGGTCCTCGAGGGAGTGCTGGGCGAAGAACGCCGGGGTGACGGTGCGCAGGGTCGCCTCCTCGGCGACGGCCTTGGCGCCGTTCTCGCAGAACTCCGCAGGGCGACGCCGACCGGTCGGTTCCGGCCAGGCGCAGCCCGGACAGTCGAACCCGTGCCGCTGATTCACCCGGGCCAGCGTGCGCGCGGTGCGCACCACGCCCATCTCCTCGACGGCGCGCTCCAGTGCGACGGTGACCGCCTTGACGCCCGCGGCCTCGGTCTTCGGTGCGGTGACGGTCAGCGCGGACTCGTCGATATCGCTCTTCGGCGCGGCACGATACATGGTCCCGATTGTCCTCTCCGGCGCGATGGGGCGTCCCAGTCGATACCCGCATCGTAGGGCGCGAACGGGCGAGCCAGCGGACTGGTCGGTCTCGGGTGTGAACGCGGGTGATCACTACCACCGCGACGGCCGTCGGAATCCTGCTGCTCCTGCTGTTCGCTGCCGCATACGCCGAATCGAACGCCCGCACGCTGCGGCGCGGCAGTGCCCGCTTCGCCGCGACCGTCGGGCTGGCCATCAGCACGGGACTGCTCGGAATCGCGGCGGCCGGGGCGGCGTGGGTGCTGTTCGGCCGCGAGCTCACCCTGCCCGGCGTGATCGTCTGCGCCGCAGGCGGTGTCGCGGCCGGACTGGCCCTGGCCGTCGGCTGCCGCCGGGTCGGCAAGCGGTACCGCTATCTGCGGGTGCAACTGCTCCGGGAGCGCGCCTGACCTCGAGGCAGCGCGGTGGTAATGGTGAACCGGGCTTCCGGCGATATACGCACGAGCGCAGCGAGATCGACGACTGCGCCGGGGAAGGGGGGAACATGGCGGAGCGGCCGGTCATCGAGATCCGGGAATGGGGACGGCCCGCGCGGCGGCGGCTGCTGGATGGGCCCCTCGTCTTCGGGCGCGACGGTAGTCACGAGGTGCTGGCCGACGGCGGGGTCTCGCGGCAGCACCTGCGGCTGGTGCCCACCCCGACGGCCCTGTCCGTGGTCGACCTGGGCAGCCGCAACGGCACCACCGTCAATGGCGTGGCCCTGACCGGTCGGCGGGAACTCGTCACCGGTGACGTGGTGCGCCTGGGCCGCAGCGAGATCCTGGTGCTGCACGCCCCGACCGGCGAACCGGACGAGCACGTCCCCGCCGAGACCGTGCTCGGGCCGTCGGGCGCGATACCCCGCCCGCCCGGCGGCGAGCCGACGCCCGCGCGCTGGGTGGCCCTCGCCAACCGGATCCTCGGCCTCGACCCGACCGGCGAGCGAAACCTGTTCCCCGCCTTCACCGAACTACCGAGCCGGATACCGCTGCCGGTCTGGCAGGCGGCGCGTTTCCTGAGCATCACCGCCTACCTGGCGCTCATCGTCACGCTGTTCGTGCGGCCCGCGGGCGGGCTGTTCGTCTTCTTCAGGATCGTCGTCCCGCTGCTGCCCGGACTGTTCCTCATCGCACCGGGCCTGTGGCGCAACACCTGTCCGCTGGCCGCCACCAATCAGCTGCCGCGGCTGTTCCGCTTCACCCGCGCGCTCACGCCGCCGGCCTGGCTGCAGCGGCGCGGCTATCTGATCGCGGTCACCCTGTTCTTCGGCATCGCCGGATCGCGCCTCGCGGGCCTGGACCGCAGCGGCTTCGCCACGGGTCTCGTGCTGTCCGCGGTCCTGCTGGCGGCGTTCACCGGAGGTGTCGTGTTCAAGGGCAAGAGCGGCTGGTGCAGCAGCATCTGCCCGCTGTTCCCGCTGCAGCGCGCCTACGGGCAGACGCCGTTCGTCACCATCGCCAACAATCACTGCCGCCCGTGCGTGGGCTGCGCCAAGAACTGCTTCGACTTCAAGCCGCGCGCCGCCTACCAGGCCGATATGGCCGATCCGGACCGCGGTTGGAGCGCGCCGCGCAAGCTGTTCGCTGCCGCGCTGCCCGGATTCGTGCTCGGGTTCATGGTGCTGGCCGGATATCCGGCAGTGCCGGTGGCGCAACGGTATCTGACGCTGGGCCTGGTTCTGCTGGTCGCGGTGGGCGTCTACTTCGCCGTCGAGGCGCTGACCGGAGTGAGCCCGGCCATGCTGTCGGCGGCGTACGCGGTGGTGGCCCTCAACGGCTTCTACTGGTTCGCGGGACCGGTGCTGCTCGGCTCGTTCACCATCATCACCGGTGTCGGCGGCGTGGCCTGGTTACGCTGGCCGATCAGCTTTTCCGTCCTGGCCGCGACCCTGCTGTTCCTGGCCCGCACCCGGGTCAGCGAACTCCAGTACGCGCTCAGCACCGGCGCCCGCACCGAACCCGTCCTGCTGCCCTTCCCGCGGCCGCGCACCGACGACGACAATGCCACCGCTCCAGCGGCTTCGGTGGACTTCGACGGTCGGACCGTGGCCGCCGAACTCGGCGTGAGCCTGCTCGATCTCGCCGAGAAGGCGAACCTGCCCCTGGAGTCGGGCTGCCGCATGGGCGTCTGTGGCGCCGACCCGGTCGCGATCCTCGAGGGCGGCGAGCAGCTGTGCGATCAGACCGCCGACGAGCGAAACACCCTGCGGCGATTGGGATTCGCCGACAACACTCGCATGGCCTGCTGTGCCCGCGTGAACGGTGGCGGTGTCCGGGTCTCGCTCACCCCCGAGCCCGGGCACGGCACCGGCGACCGCCCCGCCCACTTCGATCGCTCCCTGATGAGCCTGGTCGTCATCGGCACCGGCATCGCGGGCGTCACCGCCGCCGACTTCCTGCGCCGCGGCCACCCCGACTGCGAAATCCACCTGGTCGGACGGGAATCCCACGACTTCTACAACCGCATGGGCATCTCGCGCCTCATACCCGGCCGGTCCGCCATGCAGGGCCTGCACCTGCTGCCCGAACAGTGGTACGAGGACCACCGCGTCACCCCGTGGCTCAATACCCTTGCCACACACCTTGATCCGCGGTCGCAGCGGGTCCACCTCGGCACCGGCGACGTCCTGCCCTACGACCGGCTCATCCTCGCGACGGGTGCGTCCGCCGCGCTGCCCGAGATCGCCGGACTGCACCGGCCCGGCAGCTTCGTGCTCCGCGAGGCGGTGGACGCCATGACCATTCGCGCCTACGCCCAGCAGCGTTCCTGCGTCCGCGCGGTGGTCGCCGGCGGCGGTCTGCTCGGTCTCGAGGCCGCATATGCCCTGCACCAGTTGGGATTACGCGTCACCGTGCTGGAACGCGGGCCGCGGCTGCTCGGCAAGCAGCTCGATCCGCGGGCGTCGGCCATCGTGCTGGACCACTTCACCCGGGCCGGGATCGAGGTCCGGCACCGGGCCGAGACCGCCGCGCTGACCGCCGATTCCAGGGCGGTCGCACCCGGCGGGCAGCGCGGGCCCGGCCGGGACTCCGGTCCGGTCCGGTCCGTGATCCTGAAGGACGGGACGGTGCTGCCGTGCGAGGTATTCCTCACCGCCACCGGCATCCGCCCCAATACCGACCTGGCCGCCCGCGCCGGAATCCCGGTCCGGCGAGGCATTCTCGTGGACGACCGCATGCGCACCGCCGTGCCGCACGTGTACGCGGCCGGAGACGTGGCCGAACATCGCGACCGCGTGCTCGGCCTGTGGCCCATCGCCGCCGAACAGGCGCAGGCCGCGGCGGTGAACGCGCTCGGCGGCGATCAGGTGCTGACCGCGGAGACGCCCGCCACCATCCTCAAGGGGGTCGGCCTGGAGCTGTTCAGCATCGGGCAGGTCGAGCCGGGACAGCGCGACGAGGTGATCGTGGTGGACGAATCACCCACGCAGTCCTATCGGCGGCTGGTCATTTCCGGCGACCGCGCGGTCGGGGCGATCGTGCTCGGCCATCACCCCACCGATGTGGCCGCCGCGCAGCAGGCTGTCCGAGCCCGGAAAGCGATACCGGGCGCGGCCCGCAATGCCCTGCAGCGAGGGGACTGGTCCGCATTGCAGTAGAGCGGAATGTCGGCTGCGCGGTCGCCACCTGGTCGGCAGTGCGACCTACGGGGTCGCCTGCGCCGTGCGATAGGTGAGAACCCGCTCGCCGATACGCAGGCTCCACCCCGCCTTCAACTCCGTCGGCCGCTGCCCGACCCGAACCCAGTCCGCCGCACCGGGAGCCGCTACGAAGGTCCCGCCCGGCGTCCCCGCGTCCCGTACGTACACCAGGCCGTTCTCGACGAACACCCGTGCGTGCACCCGCGATACGTGCCGATCCCGCGCGATCACGATGGGCGAGGCCACCGCCCGCCGCACCGCCTCGTCGATCATCGGATCCCGCCCGATCACATACGGCCGATCCAGCGGATACACCGCGCCCTCGGTACTGGTGAGCGCCCCGCCCGCCGCGGCCATGGCAGAGGTCGTGGGTGGCTGCGGCCCGGCGGTGGCGCGGGTTCCGGGCTCGCCGATGTCTTCGGCGCCCGGGCTGTACGCCGCGGTCGGTGGTTGATCCTCCGGGGCGGGGCGATCCTTTCGCCCGGCCGGACGGCCGGAATCGGGTCCGGAGTCGGCCTGCGCCTCGATCCGCGCCCGCTTGTCGAGCGCCGGCGCAGGCTGATCCGAACCGGAGTCACCCGCGAGCCGTGAGCCCGGAGCCGGAGTCGTGGCGGCATTGCGGGGATGCACGGGTTCGGCGGCGGGCTCCGGCGGATTCGGGGAAACCTGCTGTCCGACAGCGGATTTCGCGCTCGGGGCCGGGATGGGTCCTGAGAAACGCGTATGGGACGGCGTCGGGGCCGGGGCCCGGCGGGTGAGGTCGGCGACCGAAGGAGACTCCGGCTCGGCTTTCGGCGGGGTCTCACTGGCGCGCGGGGCTCTCAGTCCCGAGGCCGGGGCGTGCAGGACGAAACCGCCGCCCGCCACGACTCCAGCCCGCAGATCGGTGTGCGGTAGTTCGCTGCCCGTGCCGTCGGCGACCACGGTGAGCCGCCGGATCGGATCGCGCACGATTTCGTCGGCCCAGGTCAGGGCGCGTTCACCGGAGAGCAGGCGGGCGCCCTCGGGCCCGTCGATCGCGGCCGTCACCGGGCCGCGCAGCAGGATCAGGATCCCGCCCGCCGTCGGCGCGACCACCCCGAAGGCCGGCGGCTGTGCGGAACTGCTGGTGAACACGGTCGCCGCCAGCCGCTGGGCGATCGCCACACCGGGATCCGCGGCGCTCGCCGCGGTCTCCGCCGCGCCGATAATTCGTTCCGTGGACGGACTTTCACCGTGCAGGAAGATGACCACATTCCCGAACCGGGCGACCAGTCCTGTCCCAGGTATCAACCCGACCGTCATCGGAATCCGACCCATCCGCGCCTCCCTCTCCCGGCGCCCACAACATCGCAGCCAAGCATAGGGCCGTTCCGTGGCCCGGGCATTCGGCCGATCCGACGGGGCGCCCGGCGACACGCGTCCACCCGGTTTGCGGGAATGCCGCCCCTGGCCGGGATCCGGGCGCGAGGATCGAGGCATCGTGCCGGTGCAACCGGCTCCGGCGTCACCGATGAGGACCGAACCATGAGGGGCACGATCATCAGGACCACCACCGCCGCCGCGATCGGCTGCGCCACGCTCGCGGCCGTCGCCGGACTGGCCGCGCCCGCCGGCGCGACCGCGACCCGGGTCGGCATCGACCCGGGCATCAGCTTTGGCTCGGCCACCAACTACGGCACCGGCTGCAGCTACGACATCGACGGCATCGTCGACGACCCGGTCACCCCGGTCGTCTTCTACGACAACGGGATTCCCTTCGCCTACGCCACTCCCTCCGGCGCGCTGGCCCAGACCCGGTGGACGCCCGTCACCGCCGGACCGCACCGCCTGCAGGTCTGGCAGCGCCGCCCCGACGGGCAGGACGTCTTCCCGTACGTCGACATCCAGGTCGGCAACGGCCTGCTGACCGGCTCCGGCTGCGGCGTCGTCAACTAGGCACCGCCCGATGCCGTCGACCAATCGCGATGCGGTGTGGTGAACCGACCGCCTCGGGTGCAGCGGACCGACCGCGGACCGGTGTGGTCGACCCGTCGATGCCCGGTGTTGCTGATCAGCCGCTACTCGAAGGCCGCCCTTGCGGCGGCCTCGGCGGCCTGCCGGTCCGAGGCGACGAGGCCGATGCGGGTCCGGCGGTCGAGCAGGTCGGCCGTATCGAGAGCGCCCTCGTGGGCGACGGCGAAAGCGAATTCGGCGGCGGTGACATCCATGCCGGACGCCACCTCCGCCGCCAGGCTCGGATGCTGGTCGGCCAGCGCGAGCACGGTGGTCGCCTCGCTGCCGTAGCGCTCGACCAGGCGCGGCGGGGCCTGGATGGCATCGCGGGCCGCGCCGGACACCGCGCCCACCAGGGGCAGGCTGCGGGTGCGGCACGGTGCGGCGGCCAGGTGCGCGTGCGCCACCGCGGCATCCGCCGCGTCCTCGGCCATCTTCCGGTAGGTGGTGAGCTTGCCGCCCACCACGGTGATGACGCCGGTGGGGGAGGTGAGCACGGCGTGCTCGCGCGAGATGTCGGCGGTGCTGTCGTCGCCGGTGCGCAGCAGCGGCCGCAGGCCAGCGAAGCTGCCGCGAATATCACTGCGGCGCAACGGCTCCCGCAGCACGGTGTTCACGGTGTCGAGCAGGAAGTCGATCTCGCCGTCGGTGGCGTGCGGGACGTCCGGCACCGGGCCGGGCGCCTCCTCGTCGGTGAGACCCAGATAGACCCGGTTGTGCGCGGCCGGGAACGCGAAGATGAAACGACTGGTGCTGCCCGGAATCGGTACGGTCAGCGACGCGGTGAGACCGCCGAACGCGGCGGCGTCGAACACCAGGTGCGTGCCGCGCGAGGGCCGCAGTTCGATGCTCGGATCCACCTGATCGGCCCACACCCCGGTGGCGTTCACAACGGAACGCGCTGTCACGTCCAGGGTTTCGCCGGTGAGCGTGTCGGTCAGCGTGGCCTTCCCGCCGGTGACATTCATGGCCTCGACCCGGGTCAGTACCGTCGCGCCCTCCCGGGCGGCCGTGCGGGCGATGGCCACCACCAGCCGCGCATCGTCCACCAGCTGCCCGTCCCAGGCGAGCAGCCCGCCTCGCAGTCCGGCCCGGCGCACCGTCGGGGCCAGCCGCAGCGCCTCGGCCGCCGCCACCCGCCGCGACCGCGGCAGCACCGACGCCGACGTCCCCGCCGCCCGGCGCAGCACGTCCCCGGCCAGGAAGCCGGTCCGCACCAGCAGCTTCTGCGCCGCACCGATATTCGGCAGCAGCGGCACCACCTGCGGCAGCGCCCGGGTCAGATGCGGCGCGGTGCGGGTGAGCAGGATGTCGCGCTCGACCGCGCTCTCGTGCGCGATCCCGACCCCGCCGCTGGCCAGATACCGCAGCCCGCCGTGCACCAGCTTGGAACTCCAGCGGCTGGTGCCGAACGCGAAGTCGTGCTTCTCCACCAGTACCGTCCGCAACCCGCGTGCGGCGGCGTCCAGCGCCACACCCACGCCGGTGATACCGCCACCGATCACCAGCACGTCGATCGTCGCGTCGTCACCGAGTGCCGACAGCTCTCGCCGCCGCCGCGCCGCGTTGAGCGACGAGTCGGGCCGAGCCGTATTCGAAGTCATGGGAAGGCCTTTCGATGAGTGCCGCTGTCGGTTGTCGAGAATGTGGAGCTACTGGGTCCCCGGTCAGGTGCCGGTGGGGGTCAGGTAGCCGTGCAGGGCGTAGGCGAGTTCGGTGTCGAGGTGGTCGCCATCCAGAACCGGGGCGAAGGCGGTTGCCGACTGGACCGCGGACTGGGCCATCAGCAGCAGCATGGCGGCCAGCTGCCCGGGATCCCCGGCGCGAATCGAGTTGTCGGCCTGGCCTTCTCGGATGGCTTCGGCGAACAGGTCGATGAGGGCGCGCTGATTGCGGCCCAGCCGCTCGAACACGTAGGTCAGCATGATGTCGGTGTCGGCGCGGAAGATCTTGGCGAACAGGGGATTCCGGCGCATCACCGCGCCGCCGCCGACAATGGCCCCGACCAGCCGCTCGCGCGCGCTGCCCGTGCTGGGCGCGGTGTCGGTGATGATCTCGCGCAGTTCCCGCACCAGCAGGTCCGCCACCAGGGACCCGGTATCGGGCCAGCGGCGGTACACCGTCGGCCGGCTGACGCCCGCGCGGCGGGCCACCTCGGTCAGGGTGGTGCGCCGGACGCCGAATTCGGCCACGCAGGCGCGTGCCGCGTCGAGGATGGCCCGATCGACGGCGGAGGATGGTTCGGTCGAACTCATGGTTGCCACCACCGGAGAATAGTCGTTGTCGTTACTGCTTGACATTCTATGTCAGACTGTAACGCATGGTCGACACACAAGCAGCTGCCGCGTCCACGGAAAACCCGGGCGAGCCGCAGGTTCGCGCGAGTATGGTGTGGGACGCCTGGGGCTCCCCGTCCGGACACAAACCGCTGTCCGAGCAGATTCGGGGACTGCTCGCACAGGTTTTCGGGGTGTCCGGTGAACCGGTGACCCGTCGCGATGAGGGCGACGTGCCGCTGCGCGCCTCGGCGCTCACGCCGGAACAGCACGCCGGGCTCGTCGCGGTGGTCGGAGCCGAGCACCTGTCGATCGACCATCGCGACCGCCTGCTGCACGCCGGCGGCAAATCCACGCCCGACCTGCTGCGCCGCCGCGCCGACGGCGAGCAGGACGCCCCCGACGCCGTCGTCTTCCCCGCCGATCACGACCAGGTCCTCGCGCTGCTGAAGTACTGCTCCGCCAACGGCATCGCGGTCGTGCCCTTCGGTGGCGGCACCAGCGTGGTCGGCGGTCTGGATCCCGCGCGCGGCCGCTTCCCGGCCGTCGTCGCCCTCGACCTGCGCCGCCTCGACACCCTCACCGACGTCGATCCGGTCAGCGGCACCGCCACCCTGAGCGCGGGTCTGTCCGGCCCGCAGGCCGAGGAACTGCTTGCCCGCCACGGCCTTTCGCTCGGCCACTTCCCGCAGAGCTTCGAATACGCCACCATCGGCGGCTTCGCGGCCACCCGCTCCTCGGGCCAGGCCTCGGCCGGCTACGGCCGCTTCGACGACATGATCCAGCGGCTCCGGATCGCCACGCCCGCAGGCGATCTCGACCTCGGCCGGGCGCCCGCCTCGGCCGCCGGACCCGACCTGCGCGAACTGTTCTCCGGTTCGGAGGGCACCCTCGGCATCATCACCGGCGTCACCCTGCGCGTGCACCCGGTCCCGGAAACCACCGGCTACCAGGCCTGGTCGTTCCCCGACTTCGCCACCGGCGCCAATGCGCTGCGCACCGTCATCCAGGCCGGCGCCGCCCCCACCGTCATGCGCCTGTCCGACGAAGCCGAGACCGGCCTGAACCTGGCCCGCGCCGGGGACATCGGCGGCGCGCCCGTCGGCGGCTGCCTCGCGGTCACCACCTTCGAGGGCACCACCGCACACGTGGCCGCCCGCAGTGCCGAGGCCGCCGCCCTGCTGGCCGCCGCCGGCGGCACCGCGCTCGGCGAAACCCCCGCCCGGGAATGGGAACACGGCCGCTTCGCCGCGCCCTACCTGCGCGATGCGCTGCTGGACGTGGGCGTGCTCTGCGAGACCCTCGAAACCGCAACCAGCTGGGCCGATCTCGCCAACCTCAAGGCGAAGGTGACCGCGGCGCTGACTGATTCGCTCACCGCCCAGGGCACCCCCGCGCTGGTCATGTGCCACATCTCGCACACCTACCCGACCGGCGCGTCGCTGTACTTCACCGTCGTCGGCAAGCAGGCCGCGGACCCGATCGCGCAGTGGGCCGTCGCCAAGCGGGCCGCGGGCGACGCCATCGTGGCCGCGGGCGGCACCATCACCCACCACCACGCGGTGGGCGCCGACCATCGGCCGTGGATGGCCGACGAGATCGGCGATCTGGGTGTGCAGGTGCTGCGCGCGGTGAAGAATGCCGTCGACCCCGCCGGAATCCTCAACCCTGGGAAGCTGATTCCGTGAGAACGATCCGCTCCATCGCCCTGGTGACCAATCCGCTGTCCGGTCACGGCAAGGGCGCTCTGGTCGCCGTGGAGGCGGCCAACCGCTTCGCCGCCCGCGGTGTCCAGGTCACCGAGATCCGCGGCGAGTCGGCCGCCGAGAGCGAACGGCTGGTGCGCAAGGCGCTGGCCGACCCGGACGCCCGCCCCGACGCCGTGGTGGCGGCGGGCGGCGACGGACTGGTCGGCGTGGTGTTGCAGGCCCTCGTCGGGACCGGAGTCCCCCTCGGCCTGATCCCCGGCGGCACCGGCAACGACCTCGCCCGCGAATTAGGCGTCCCCGACGACACCGAGGCCGCGGTGGCCACGGTCGTGGGCGGCCGGACCCGCGCCATCGATCTCGGCACCGTGGAAACCGAGGAGGCGGGCCGCGCCCTCTGGTTCGCCACCGTCACCGGCACCGGCCTCGACGCGCGAGTCACCCTGCGCGCCAACGCTCTCCGCTGGCCCAACGGCCCGCTGCGTTATACCGTCGCCGCCCTGCTCGAACTCGCGGGCAAGCTGGCCGTGCCCTATCGCATCGAACTGGCCGGCTCACCCGAGCATCCGGACGGCACCGTGCTGGAACTGGACGCGGTCATGGTCGCCGTAGGCAATACCCGCACCTACGGCGGCGGCATGCTCATCTGCCCCGACGCGCTCATCGACGACGGCCTGCTGGACCTGACCGTGGTCGGGGCCATGTCCCGGCTGGAGATGCTGCGCCTGCTCCCGACCCTGTCCTCCGGCAAGCGCATCGACCATCCCGCCGCGGTCCAGTACCAGGCCCGGGAGATCCGCCTGACCGCTCCCGGCGCGCCCGCCACCGCCGACGGCGACCCGGCGGGACTGCTTCCCGCGCACTTCCGCGCCGCCCCGGGCGCCCTGGACGTGCTGGTCCCCTGACCCTCGTACCGCCCGAACGGGTCCGATCTGGTCCGGTAAAAGCAGTGCGCCCCATGCTTTTACGGCATGGGGCGCACTTGTCTTACGGGGTCGGAGGAAGGTGGGCCGGAATTCTCACCAGACCTGAAAGACACCCAAACCCTTCGGGCTCAGCAGCACGTCCACCGAGCCGTTGGGGTGCGACGCGGCCTCACCGACGATCGCGGGCATATCCGCGAACACGGCATGGCCGTCCTGGAGGAGAGCCGAATCGGGTTGCAGCCCCACGATCACGGCATTATGCGGCGCATACCGGTCGACCAGCGCCGGAATCGGGCTCTCGGCCAGGGCCTGCGTCTCACCGTGATCGAGCTCCACCCCCGCCGCGCCGATCTGCGGTATCACGAACGGGGTTGCGGCGGAAGCGGTTCCGGTCCAGGCCGATCCGGCCAGACCGAGCCCCGCGCAGGCGGCCGCGGCAACAGCAAAGGTTCGAACACGCATGATGACTCGCTTTCCAGCGGCGGCGGGAGAGATGTCCTGCGGAGCTGTATCGATTACTGCGGTGAACTGTGGCGGCTGGATCCAGCCGGGTAGCCAGAACACATCACCGCAGGTAACCATGGCAAGGCTCAAGTGATTTATGTCACTTCGGTTTGCAAAAGTGATTCATCTCACATCCCCTGACCGGGCAAATGCGACAGGCGGTCGGAGCGCCGACTAGGACGGGCGTGCGATGAGCAAGTGTCCAGAAATCGGCCTCCGCGGCAGGAACCGGTGATCGACCGTCAGCCCGGCCCGCTCCAGTGCGTCCTTCACCTCGGCGACCGGGCGGAGGGTGAATCCGTATGGGGTGAAAGGCATTTTCGCCATGGCGTCCGGGTCGCCGACGCCGATCACCAAGCGCCCCTTGGGGGCGAGGACACGCGCCAGCTCGGTGCAGGCGCGATCCAGATCCGGCACGAAATAGATGGTGTTGCAGGTGATCACGGCATCCAGGGCGGCGTCCGGGAACGGGAGCTCGGTGAGGGAGCCCTCGGCCAGGCGCAGGCGGTCGGACGAGACGTCGGCCGCGAACTCCGATCGGGCCCGCGCCAGCATGTCGGGGGAGAGCTCGACACCGGTCACCGTGCCGGACCCGATCCGGTCCAGTAGCAGGGTCAGCCCGATGCCCCCACCGAATCCGATATCGGCAGCCGCGTCACCGGCGGCCACCTCGGTCGCCGCCACCGCGGCCTCGATCATCGGCCGGTTACCGCGATTCAGCAGGCGCGCCACGCCCTTGCCCAGCACTCCGTGCGGATTTCCCAGCTGCCCGGCGACCGTCGACATCACCCGCGAGACAATCGGATTCATGCTCGACAGGTTACTCGCCGGTCGCTCCGCCAGGACCTCGCAATGTGCTTGTCACGACGCGAAAACAATGCGGCGGACGCAACGTCGATGCAACGAAACCTGGTCTACCCTGGCCCATTTGGGTCAGAACCTGAGAATTGCCTTTGGATCCGGGAGTGAGTCCCGAAACGGCGGTAGGCTGACCATCGAGGGCGAGGCTTCCGGTGTCCCTCATCCGTCGGAAGCCTCGCCCTTCGGCTATCCATCCGGGCCCCCTCCGGCGGTAAATCGGGCCTAGGAAAAACCCGGTCGTTCGGCGATAATCCCAGCCCTTAGAATCGACCGGTGACCAGCGCAGCCTCTGAGAACCCGCGTAATCGTGCCGATGCCCTCCCCAAGAGCTGGAACCCCAGCGATGTCGAGGCCGACCTGTACGAGCGCTGGGTAGCCGCCGGTTACTTCACCGCCGACCCGGGCAGCGCCAAGCCCTCCTACTCGATCGTGCTGCCCCCGCCGAACGTCACCGGCACCCTGCACATGGGCCACGCCCTCGACCACACCCTCATGGACCTGCTCACCCGCCGCAAGCGCATGCAGGGCTTCGAGGTGCTGTGGCTGCCCGGCATGGATCACGCCGGCATCGCCACCCAGACCGTGGTGGAGAAGCAGCTCGCCGTCGACGGCAAGACCAAGGAGGACTTCGGCCGCGAGCTGTTCGTCGACAAGGTCTGGGATTGGAAGCGCGAGTCCGGGGGCCAGATCCAGGGCCAGATGCGCCGCCTCGGCGACGGTGTGGACTGGAGCCGCGACCGCTTCACCATGGACGACGGGCTCTCCCGGGCCGTGCAGACCATCTTCAAGCGCCTCTACGACGCGGGCCTCATCTACCGCGCCGAGCGCCTGGTGAACTGGTCGCCGGTGCTGCAGACCGGCATCTCCGACCTCGAGGTGGACCACAAGGAGGTCGAGGGCGAACTCGTCTCCCTGCGCTACGGCTCGCTGAACGACGATGAGCCGCACGTGATCGTGGCCACCACCCGGGTGGAGACGATGCTGGGTGACACGGCCGTCGCGGTGCATCCGGACGACGAGCGGTACCAGGCCCTCATCGGCACCACGGTCTACCACCCGATCACCGGCCGCCAGATCCCCATCGTCGCCGACGACTACGTGGACCCCGAATTCGGTTCCGGCGCGGTCAAGATCACCCCGGCGCACGACCCCAACGACTTCGAGCTCGGCCTGCGCCACAACCTGCCCATGCCCACCATCATGGACAAGACCGGCAAGATCGCCGACAGCGGAACCGAATTCGACGGCATGGACCGCTTCGAGGCCCGGCTCAAGATCCGCGAGCGGCTCGAGGCCGAGGGCCGAGTGGTCGGGCGCAAGTACCCCTACATCCACCAGGTCGGCCACTCCGAGCGCTCCGGCGAACCCATCGAACCCCGCCTGTCCATGCAGTGGTGGGTGAAGGTCGAGGGCATCGCCAAGGCCGCCGGTGACGCGGTCCGCAACGGCGACGTCAAGATCCACCCCGCCAGCCAGGAACCGCGCTGGTTCGAGTGGGTCGACAACATGCACGACTGGAACATCTCGCGCCAGCTGTGGTGGGGCCACCGCATCCCGATCTGGTACGGCCCCGAGGGCGAGATCGTCTGCGTCGGACCCGACGAGCAGGCCCCCGAGGGCTACGTCCAGGACCCGGACGTGCTCGACACCTGGTTCTCCTCGGGCCTGTGGCCCTTCTCCACCATGGGCTGGCCGGACGCGACGCCCGAGCTGAGCACGTTCTATCCGACCAGCGTGCTGGTCACCGGCTACGACATCCTCTTCTTCTGGGTCGCCCGGATGATGATGTTCGGCATGTTCGTCTCCGACGACCCGGTGCTCACCGTCGGCAAGGACCCGAACCAGAAGCAGGTCCCGTTCCAGGACGTGTTCCTGCACGGCCTGATTCGCGACGAGTTCGGCAAGAAGATGTCCAAGTCGCGCGGCAACGGCATCGACCCGCTGGACTGGATCAACGAATACGGCGCCGACGCCACCCGATTCACCCTCGCCCGCGGCGCCCAGCCCGGCGGCGACCTCTCGGTCGGCACCCCGCACGTGACGGCCTCGCGCAGCTTCATCACCAAGCTGTTCAACGCCACCAAGTTCGCGCTCATGAACGGCGCGCAGCCGGGCGAACTGCCCGCGCGCGAGAGCCTCACCGACACCGACCGCTGGATCCTGGACCGCCTCGACGAGGTCGTCACCGAAGTCGATGCGGCCCTGGACCGTTACGAGTTCAGCAAGGCCCTCGAGGGTCTGTACCACTTCGCGTGGGACGAATTCTGCAGCTGGTACCTGGAATTGGCGAAGGTGCAGTTCGCCGAGTCCGAGGAGCGCGCGGCGAGCACCCGCCTGGTGCTCGGCACCGTCCTGGACGCGGTGCTGCGCCTGCTGCATCCGGCCGTCCCGTTCGTCACCGAGACGCTGTGGCAGGCCCTCACCGACGGCGCCGAGGGCGAGTCCATCGTCATTTCCGCCTGGCCGGCCGTCTCCGGCGCCACCGCCGACGCGGCTGCGGCCCGCCGGGTTTCGGACACCCAGAAGCTGATCACCGAGATCCGCCGCTTCCGCTCCGACCAGGGCCTGGCCGACAGCCAGAAGGTGGCCGCCAAGCTCAACGGCATCGACACCGCCGACCTGCGCGCCCAGGAGGCCGGTATCGCCAACCTGGCCAAGCTCACCCCGGCCGGTGACGGCTTCGCCGCCACCGCCTCGCTCGAGGTGCGCCTGAGCACCGCCACGGTGACCGTCGAGATCGACACCTCCGGCACGGTCGATCTCGACGCCGAGCGCCGCCGCCTGGAGAAGGACCTCGCCGCCGCCCAGAAGGAACTGACCGGCACCACCGGCAAGCTCGGCAACGAGGCGTTCCTGGCCAAGGCCCCCGAGGATGTGGTCGCGAAGATCAAGGCGCGCAAGGAGATCGCCGAGGGCGACGTCGAGCGGATCAGCGCCCGCCTCGCCGAGATCGCCAAGCTGGCGGCCCAGTGAACGACGAACCGGAACGTCAGTACGCCGAGGGCGCCCCGCTGAGCAGCGGCACCTCGCCGGTGGATCTGGCCGAAATGGCGCTGGTCGAGGCCGAACTCGACCAGCGCTGGCCGGAAACCAAGATCGAGCCGTCGCTCACCCGCATCGCGACGCTGATGGACCTGCTGGGCTCGCCCCAGCAGTCCTATCCGGCGATCCACGTCGCCGGCACCAACGGCAAGACCTCGGTCACCCGCATGATCGACTCGCTGCTCACCGCGCTGCACCGGCGCACCGGGCGCATCACCAGCCCGCACCTGCAGCTGGCCACCGAGCGCATCGCCATCGACAACGCGCCCATCACGCCCGGGCGCTATGTCGAGATCTACCGTGAACTGCTGCCGTACGTGGAGATGATCGACGCGCAGTCGAAAGCCGCAGGCGGCCCGGCCATGTCGAAGTTCGAGGTGCTCACCGGGATGGCCTACGCGGCCTTCGCCGAAGCGCCGGTGGACGTGGCCGTGGTGGAAACCGGGATGGGCGGTCGCTGGGACGCCACCAATGTGATCGACGGCGAGGTCGCGGTCATCACCCCGATCGGGTTGGACCATATCGACTATCTGGGCCCCGACCTCACCTCTATCGCAGGGGAGAAGGCGGGGATCATCAAGAAGGCCCCCGCCGACGACCTCGTCCCGCGCGACACCGTCGCCGTCATCGCCCAGCAGGAACCCGAGGCCATGGAGGTGCTGCTGCGCCGCGCGGTCGAGGTCGACGCGGCCGTCGCCCGCGAGGGCTCGGAGTTCCAGGTGCTGTCCCGTCGCGTCGCCATCGGCGGCCAGATGCTGGAGCTGCAAGGGCTCGGCGGCGTCTACGACGAGATCTTCCTTCCCATGCACGGCGAGCACCAGGCCCGCAACGCGGTGCTGGCGCTGGCCGCGGTCGAGGCGTTCTTCGGCGCGGGCGCGTCCCGGCAGCTCGACATCGACGCCGTACGAGCCGGATTCGCGGCCGCCGTCAGCCCCGGCCGGATGGAGCGCATGCGCAGTGCGCCCACCATCTTCATCGACGCCGCCCACAACCCGCACGGTGCCGCGGCCCTGGCGGCCACGCTGACCAGCGAATTCGACTTCCGCAAACTGGTCGGCGTGATCGCGGTGCTGGGCGACAAGGACGCCGGCGGCATCCTCGACGCCCTGGAACCGGTCTTCGACGAGATCGTCGTCACCGAGAACGGCTCCCCGCGCGCCCTGCCCGTCGACGACCTGGCCAACCTCGCGGTCCAGCGCTTCGGCGACGAACGCGTGGCCGTCGCCCATGACCTGGCCGACGCCATCGAGACCGCCATCGCCCTCGCCGAGGGTGGGGAGGACGGCGAACTGGTCTCCGGTGCGGGCATAGTCATCACCGGCTCGGTCGTCACCGCCGGGGCCGCTCGCAGCCTGTTCGGAAAGGATCCCGCATGACCTCCGACGCCACGCCCGACGTCCCGCCGCCCGCCACCGACCCGTGGAAGGGCCTGCGCGGGGTCATGGCCGGCACTCTGGTCCTCGAGGCCATCACCGTGCTGCTGGCGCTGCCCGTGATCGGCGCGGTCGGCGGCGGCCTGCGCTGGTGGTCCATTCTCTACGTGGTCGGCCTGGCCGTGGTCATGTTCCTGGGCGCCGGCCTGCAGCGCCGGCCCTGGGCCATCCCGTTCAACCTGGCCCTGCAGGCGGCCCTGCTGCTCGGCGGCTTCATCCACCTGTCGATCCTGGTGATCGGCGTGGTCTTCGTCGCCGTCTGGGTCTTCATCCTGTTCCTGCGCTCCGATGTGCAGAAGCGGATGAACGCGGGCCAGCTGCCCAGCCAGCGCATGTCCGGCGCATGAGTTCTCATTACCCCAGGCGACAACTGATTTCGTTGCGCCCGGGGTAACTCGTCGGGTACGTCCAAGATTGCTTCGCATCCTGACCGCCGGCACGCGAATGGGGCCGGCGACGGCTCCCGGCCGTGCGCTGGAGTTTCGGGGAGGCGGTACTGTGACGGCGTGACTGAGCAGACGTTGGTACTCATCAAGCCCGACGGCGTGGCCCGCGGCCTCGTCGGGGAGATCATCACCCGGATCGAGCGCAAGAGTCTGAAGATCGCGGCACTGAAGCTCGTGAACGTCTCGCCCGAGCTGGCCGCCGTGCACTACGCCGAGCATGCCGAGCGCCCGTTCTTCGGATCGCTCATCGAATTCATCACCTCCGGCCCGGTGGTCGCGGCCGTGCTCGAGGGCCCGCGCGCCATCACCGCGTTCCGTCAGATCGCGGGCGGCACCGACCCGGTCGAGAAGGCCGTCCCCGGCAGCATCCGCGGCGACTACGCCCTCGAGACCCAGTACAACCTCGTGCACGGCTCCGACTCGCCCGAGTCCGCCAAGCGCGAGATCTCGCTCTGGTTCCCGGAATTCGCGCTCTGAACCCGTGCGGGGCACCGCTCCCCGCACCCACTCGATAGGTCCGGGGGAGACCCCGAAGGCAGAGGCCGCCGCCCGCCCCTGCGCCCCGGAAGGCAGGCGCGGGCGGGCGGCCCTCCGCCGCACACCGGTCGGCTGCGGCGCGGTCCGCGTGAGACTCGCGAGGCCCGCTCCGGGCCGCGCGGGCACGACGCCCCGGCGTGGTGTGGGATACTGGCTCTGGAAGTGACCGACGCGGGCCGTTTGCGGCAGGTGTCGATCACCTTCGAATTGACACCGCGGAGCGACGGACGATCATCGCTGCCGCCGACGGCTTCCAAGACTCGGCCGCCGGGCAGGCACGCTGGATGAACGCTCGTGACACGGAGTTGAGCCAACCAAACCAGGCGCCACGTGAACTGTTAGCCCGAACGACGAGATACCGGTGATAACGGGACACGCGGCGCGAAGACTTACGATCTCGCGCCCCCGGGCGTGAGGTCGACAAGACAAGCGCCCCCGCGTCGGCCGCGTCGCTCCTTGGAGGAACGCGCCCGGGGGCCCGAGGAGATTTCGTGGCCGATCAAGAGCCGCTGGAAGCATCGCAGAGCAACGGTGAAGGGGAGGGCGCTCAGATCACCCCGGCTGCCGAACAATTGCCGGAACGGATCCGAGTGCACGCACTGGCGAAGCTGCTGGGCACTACCAGCAAACGTATTCTGGCCCACCTGACCGAGATGGGCGCGCAGGCGCGAAGCCCGCAATCGAGTTTGGACCGCACCGTCGCCGAAACCGTCCGCGACGCCTTCGGCCCGCGTGAGGTCGAGCTCGTCGAACCCGCCCCGGCCGGACCCGAGCCGATCGCCGAGGCCACCGTCGACGCGGCCATCGCCGTCGGCGACGACCGGGCGGCCGACGAGATCGCCGCCGAGGAGGTGGAGGCCGTCGAGGACACCGCGGCCGCCGCGCCCGCGGTCAAGCAGACCACCCTGTTCGCGAGCCCGTTCCAGACCGAGCCACAGCTCGAGGAGCCGGTCCAGTACCAGCCGTCCGCCATGGTGGCCGCGCCGCTGTTCCAGGCGCCGGATGCCGCGGCCGCCGAGGACGCCCGGCGGCAGCGCCGCGCCGAGCGTGCCGGTCGCAAGGCCCGGGCCGAGGAGCAGGCCGCCGAGGAGCAGGAGCTCGAGGCCAAGGCCATCACCGAGGAAGCCGCGTCCGAGGACACCGAGGACGAGGGCGAGTGGGACGGCGACCAGGACCGCGACCAGCGGGGTGAAGGCACCTCGCGGCGTCGCCGCCGGGGTCGCCGGGGTCGCGGCCGCGGTCGTGGCGAACAGCACGGCGACAACGACACCGATGAGGTCGAGGGCGACGAGCAGCCCGAGGGTGAGGCCGACGAGTCGGCCGAATCCGCCGACACCGACGTCGTCGAGGACGAGGACGAGGGCGCGGCCGTGCCCGAGGGCTCGAGCAGCCGTCGCCGCCGTCGCCGTCGCCGCCGCAAGGGCGGGGACGACAACGAGCCCGAGGCCGCCGACGACGATCCGCCGAACACCGTCGTGCACGAGCGCGAGCCGCGCAGCAAGCGCCGCGCCGCGCAGGTGGACGAGGTGCAGGGCATCAGCGGCTCGACCCGCCTGGAGGCCAAGCGCCAGCGCCGCCGCGATGGCCGCGAGGCCGGCCGCCGGCGTCCGCCCATCCTGACCGAGTCGGAATTCCTGGCCCGCCGCGAAGCGGTGGACCGGGTGATGGTGGTGCGCGAGAAGCACTTCTCCGAGCACCCCACCTCCACCACCCAGGTCGCCGTGCTCGAGGACAACATCCTGGTCGAGCACTTCGTGACCTCCACGGGTTCGGCGTCCATGGTCGGCAATGTGTACCTGGGCAAGGTGCAGAACGTGCTGCCGTCGATGGAGGCGGCGTTCGTCGACATCGGCCGCGGCCGCAACGGCGTGCTGTACGCGGGTGAGGTGAACTGGGAGGCCGCCGGTCTGGGCGGCAAGGAGCGCAAGATCGAGCAGGCGCTGCGGCCCGGTGACACCGTGCTGGTGCAGGTCTCGAAGGATCCGGTGGGCCACAAGGGCGCCCGCCTGACCACGCAGATCAGCCTGGCCGGTCGCTTCCTGGTGTACGTGCCGGGCGGTACCTCGACCGGTATCTCCCGCAAGCTGCCCGACACCGAGCGCAAGCGGCTCAAGGAGATCCTGCGCGACATCGTGCCGCAGGACGCGGGCGTCATCATCCGCACCGCGTCGGAGGGTGTCTCCGAGGCCGAGCTGGCCCGCGATGTGGAACGGCTGCAGGCGACCTGGCGCACCATCGAGGAGCAGTCCAAGAACGGCTCGGGCGCGCCCAAGACCCTGTATGAAGAGCCGGACCTGCTGGTCAAGGTGGTCCGCGACCTGTTCAACGAGGACTTCTCCAAGCTGGTCATCGAGGGCGAGCGCGCCTGGACCACGGTGGAGAACTATGTCCGCACGGTCGCCCCGGACATGCTGGCCCGGGTCGAGCGCCACGAGAACAACGGCGTCGACGTGTTCGGCTCCCTGCGCATCGACGAGCAGCTGGCCAAGGCGCTCGACCGCAAGGTGTGGCTGCCCTCCGGCGGCACCCTGGTGATCGACCGCACCGAGGCCATGACCGTCATCGACGTCAACACCGGCAAGTTCACCGGGTCGGGCGGGTCGAATCTCGAAGAGACCGTGACCCGCAACAACCTGGAGGCGGCCGAGGAGATCGTGCGCCAGATGCGGCTGCGCGATATCGGCGGCATGATCGTCGTCGACTTCATCGACATGGTCCTGGAGTCGAACCGGGATCTGGTGCTGCGCCGCCTCACCGAGGCGCTGGGCCGGGACCGCACCCGCCACCAGGTCTCCGAGGTCACCTCGCTGGGCCTGGTCCAGATGACCCGCAAGAAGCTGGGCACCGGCCTGGTCGAGGCGTTCTCCACCACCTGCGAGACCTGCCACGGTCGCGGCATCCAGGTGCACAACTACCCCGTCGAGTCGTCGGCTCCGGCCGGGGACGGCGGCGAGGGTGTGAGCCGTCGCGAGGGTTCGCGCCGCCGCCGCAAGGACCGCAGCGCGGCCGCCGCCGAGGCCCCGGCCGTCGAGCCGGTGGTCGAGGAGAAGGCCGAGAAGCAGGAGGTCAAGGCCGAGCAGGCCGCGGCCAAGCGCGCCCACCCGGTCGCCATGGCCATGGCCGCGCACGCCGCCGAGGAGGCCGTGCACGCGGCGGACGAGGACGCCGTCGCGGCCGCCGATGCCGCGAATGCGGTACTGGCCGAGGGTGAATCGGCGAGCGTGGCCGATGTCGCGGCCGCCGAGTCCGTCATCGTCCGCGAGGCCGAGAACGCCGCCGCCGAGGCCGCCCTGGCCGAGCGCGCGGTGTCCGAGGTCGAGACCGCCACCGAGGAGGCGGCGGTCGAGACCGCGGCGGCCACCAACGGCACCGCGCCTGCCGTGGACACCCTCGTGGTCGAGTCCGAGCCTGTGGCAACGGAATCGCCGATCGCCGAGGCGCACGCGGCCGTCGCCGCCGTGGCCGCCGCGGAAGCGCAGCCCGGTCGTCGTCCCACCCGTCGCCGGGTGGCGCGCACGGCTTCGGCCCCGGCCGCCGACAGCCAGGGTGCGGTGTTCGTGCTCTCCAGCGCGGATCAGTCCGACAAGCCGGGCTTCAACCTGGACGACCTGGCTCCGGCCGCGGTGCCGCCGCGGGCTCGCCCGCGGCGCCGGTCCGCGGGCCGTCCCGCCGGTGCGCCGGAGGGGGAGAACTAGCCGGCTCCCGTCAGCAGGCCGTGGCCCCGCCGAATTCCGGCGGGGCCACGGCCTTTTCGGGCGGTGACGAACACCATCGGTAGTGGGCGGCGGCCCGGTTTGGAGGGGGTCGGCCGTGTCCTGTAGTCTTGGTCAGTCGCTGCCCCCTGCGACGGCACTCTGTTGTGACTAGTGCTGTGAGTGGGCCCGGTTCGGTAGAACCAAAAGGCCCGAGGCGGCGGTGAAAACCACCAGACCAGTCTGCGGCGGTTTCCGGTGCGAACCGGGCGACCGGCCGTGTGAGCAGAGTGCCGAGCACTTCGCGCACTTGAAGAGAAAGAAGGGCAGCCGACCGATGGCAACGTACGCGATCGTCAAGACCGGCGGAAAGCAGTACAAGGTCGCGGTCGGTGACCTGGTGAAGGTCGAGAAGATCGAGGGTGAGCCGGGCACTGCGGTGTCGCTGTCGCCGGTGCTGGTCGTTGACGGCGCCGAGCTGACCACCGATGCTGACAAGCTGGCGAAGGTTTCCGTGTCCGCCGAGGTCGTCGAACAGACCAAGGGCCCGAAGATCCGCATCCACAAGTTCAAGAACAAGACCGGCTACCACAAGCGTCAGGGCCACCGTCAGAAGCTGACGGTCCTGAAGGTCACCGGCATCAAGTAATCCGACTTGGGGTTCGCACCCCGGCACGAGGAGTTCTGAAATGGCACATAAGAAGGGTGCATCCAGCTCGCGCAACGGTCGCGATTCGAATGCCCAGCGGCTCGGTGTGAAGCGCTTCGGCGGTCAGACCGTCAAGGCCGGCGAGATCCTGGTTCGCCAGCGCGGCACGCACTTCCACCCCGGCGTCAACGTCGGCCGTGGCGGCGACGACACGCTGTTCGCTCTCGAGTCGGGCGCGGTCCAGTTCGGCACCAAGCGTGGTCGCAAGACCGTCAACATCGTGGTTCCGGAGCCGGTGAACGCCTGACCGGCGCACCGAAGTTCGCTCCACAAGCTTCCGAAGCGGGTCAGGGTTTGGATCAACCCTGGCCCGCTTTGCTGTTTACAGCAGCGCCACACCACCGATGCTCACAGGTTCGCGGCGCGTCTCGTTCTGGACTGACGGAGCGGGGGAGCGAAGCGGAGGAGCGGAGGACGGAAGAACGAGACCTTCAGCGCCGCGAACCAGCCCGGAGCGCAGCGGAGGGCAAATTAGACAGAGTCGACTAGTCCTGAAGGAGGATGATCACCGATATGTCCAAATTCATCGACCGTGTCGTTTTGCACGTGCGCGCGGGCAAGGGTGGGCACGGGTGTGCCTCGGTGCGGCGTGAGAAGTTCATGCCCCTGGGCGGCCCGGATGGCGGCAATGGCGGCAATGGCGGGGATGTGATCCTCGAGGTCGACCCCAATGTGCACACGCTGCTGGACTTCCACTTCCACCCGCATGCCAAGGGCGGTAACGGCAAGCCCGGTGAGGGCGGCAACCGCAATGGCAAGCAGGGCGAGGGGCTGCTGCTGAAGGTGCCGGACGGCACCGTCGTCATGAGCACCGACGGTGAGGTGCTGGCCGACCTGATCGGGGTGGGTTCGACGTACGTGGCGGCGCAGGGCGGCCGCGGCGGGCTGGGCAATGCCGCGCTGGTGTCCAAGTCGCGCAAGGCGCCCGGTTTCGCGCTGCTCGGCGAGGACGGCCAGGAGCGCGATCTGGTGCTCGAACTGAAGTCGGTGGCGGATGTGGGCCTGGTGGGCTTCCCGTCGGCCGGCAAGTCGTCGCTGGTGTCGGTGCTGTCGGCGGCCAAGCCGAAGATCGCGGACTACCCGTTCACCACGCTGGTGCCGAATCTCGGTGTGGTGCTGTCGGGTGACACGACTTTCACCGTGGCCGATGTGCCCGGCCTGATCCCGGGTGCGAGCGAGGGCCGCGGCCTGGGCCTGGATTTCCTGCGGCATCTGGAGCGCTGCGCGGTACTGGCCCACGTGGTTGACTGCGCGACGCTGGAGCCGGGCCGTGACCCGGTGTCGGATGTGGACGCGCTGGAGGCCGAGCTGGCCGCGTACCAGCCCGCGCTGGTGGGCGACGCCGGTCTGGGTGATCTGGCGGATCGCCCGCGCGTGGTCATCCTGAACAAGGCCGATATCCCGGATGCCGACGAGCTGGCCGAGTTCGTGCTGCCGGAGTTCGAGAAGCGCGGCTGGCCGGTCTACAAGATCTCGGCGGTGAGCCGGGAAGGCTTGCGGCCGTTGACCTTCGCGCTCGCGGAGATGGTCGCCGAGTATCGGGCGGCGCATCCGAAGGCGGAGCCGAAGCGGCAGATCATCCGCCCGGTTGCCAAGGGCGACAGCGGTTTCCGGGTCATTCAGGATCCCGAGGTCGAGGGCGGCTTCATCGTCATCGGCGAGCGGCCCGAGCGGTGGGTGCACCAGACCCAGTTCGACAATGACGAGGCCGTGGGCTACCTGGCCGACCGGCTGGCCCGCCTCGGTGTCGAGGACGAGTTGGTCAAGCTCGGAGCGGAGCCGGGTGCGTCGGTCACCATCGCGGATTACTGCTTCGATTGGGAGCCTTCGATTTCCGCCGGTGTGGAGACCCTGATGACCCGCCGCGGCGTGGACCCACGCCTGGATCAGACCGAACGCATCGGCGCCGCCGAGCGCAAGCACGCCTCGCGCGTGCGCCGCGGCCTGGTGACCGAGGACGACGAGTAATACAGTGCCGCAGGGCCGTTCGCGACGGAGCGGGCGGCCGATGCGGGTGGGCAACGGATTCGGGTGCGACGGCGCTGCGGCGCCGCGGGCGAATTGAGGTGTGGTGCAAGTGGGTTCGAGCGGCACTCAGGTGACGGAACAGGGCGCTGGACTCGGGGAGCTCAGTGCTGGTTCCGGAGAGCTCAGTGCTGGATCCGGAGGGCTCAGTGCGGCGCGGCAGGCGATCGCGTCGGCGCGCAGCGTGGTGGTGAAGATCGGTTCGTCGGCGCTGACCTCCCTGGAGGGCGGCCTCGACACCGGCCGGCTGGACCGGCTGGCCGATGCGGTCGAGGCCCGCATGCGCGCGGGATCGGATCTGGTGGTGGTGTCCTCGGGCGCCATCGGCGCGGGCATGGCTCCGCTCGGATTGTCCAAGCGCCCAAGGGATCTCGCCACCAAGCAGGCCGCCGCGAGTGTGGGGCAGCTGGCGCTGGCGCACGCCTGGGGCACCTCCTTCGCCCGCTACGATCGCGTCGTCGGTCAGGTGCTGTTGAGCGCGGGCGACTTCGGCCGCCGCGAGCCGCACCGCAATGCCCAGCGCACCCTCGACCGCTTGCGCTCACTGCACGCCATCGCGGTGGTGAACGAGAACGACACTGTCGCAACGGAAGAGATCCGGTTCGGCGACAATGACCGGTTGGCGGCGCTGGTGGCCCACCTGGTCGGCGCGGATGCCCTGATCCTGTTGTCGGATGTCGACGGCCTCTACGACGGCGATCCGCGTAAGGGTGCGGCGAACTTCATTCCCGAGGTGCGCAGCAGCGCCGATCTGGACGGCGTCATTGCTGGATCCGGTGGCGCGCTGGGCACCGGCGGCATGGCCTCGAAGCTGTCGGCGGCCCGCCTGGCCGCGGATGCCGGCGTACCGGTGCTGCTGGCCGCGGCTTCGGATGCGGCGGCGGCGCTTTCGGGCGCGACCGTGGGCACCGCATTCGCGGCGCGTCCGGTGCGGCTCTCGGCTCGCAAGTTCTGGGTCCGGCATGCCGCCGACGCCCGGGGCGCGGTGCATCTGGACGCGGGCGCGGTCGTCGCCGTGTCGGAGCGCCGCCACTCGCTGCTGGCGGCGGGCGTCACCGAGGTGGCAGGTCACTTCTATGCCGGTGACGTCGTCGATCTGATCGCGCCCGACGGCCGGCTCGTCGCCCGCGGCGTGGCGGCCTATGACAGCGACGAATTGGAGACCATGAAGGGCCGTTCCACCACCGCCCTCCCCGACAGCATGCAGCGCCCGGTCGTGCATGCCGACGATCTGGTGAAGGTCTAGCCCTGGTGAAGGTTTGGTTTCGCCCGCGGCTCACGAAGGCGAAGTGCCGGTTACGGGCGAATTGCATTGGGGGAGAGGCGAAGTAACGCCGCGAACCGGTCGGTTGGTCGCTCGGGCGAGGGGCAGGGGGAGGGCGGGGGAAGGGCAGTGGGCGGGACGGCCCGGAGGTTCATGCTTGAGGAGCACCCGGTGCCGCATCGAGATGTGCCCTTCGCCGATAGCGGTCGCCTGGATCCGGCGCGGTCCGCCCTTGCCGCGCCGGGCTCGCGGTCCGGTGATCGCCCGCGGCTCCGGGTGCGCCGCACCGCCCGTGGAGGTAGGTATGTACGTACCGCAACCTGATAGCACACAGCTGTGGCGGGCGAGCCGACGCGACACGAGTTTCGAGGAGAGGTTCGCCGAACGCCCACTACTGCCCGATTGGCATGAACTGCTGGCCGCCTTCTGCGGCCACATCGGTGATCAGCCCGAGGACCACGCGGTCACCCGCTGGGCCCGGGCGCTGGCCGAACTGCACCTGCAGCGGCGGGAACAGTCCGGCGATGCGGGCGGGATCGACGAGCTACGCGCTCAACTGATCTCGTTCATCGACGAGTGGGTGACGAGCCGGGCGCTGCCGAGGGGTGCAGCGCGGGCCGAATCCCTCGGGGCCGTGGTGGATGCCATGGCGGCCGCCCATGTGCGCGCCGTGCATCTGCTCCGGACGGCCGAGAACGTATCGGACGAACAAGTACACGCCGCCTGGTTCCTGCTGGCGCAGATGGCGGACGGCTGGACCGATCGGGCCGCAGGGGTTGTCGGCCCGAGAATCCGCCGCTCCGCCTGAAGTGCCGGTGCGGCAACCGCATCCGGGTGGCGGGAGGCCCGCGCCGGGCGTGTGACCTTACGCCGCACACGCCCCGCGGGCGCCTCGCTCATCGGGCGGGCAGGCCCGATCACCACGCCGGATGGGCCTCGATCACACAGTCGGGGGCGGCGGTCGCGGTCACCCCGGTGAGCACGAATCCGCTGCGGGAGAGCAGGTTTCCGAATTCGGTCTGGGTGCGTTCCCGGCCGCCCGGGGTCTGGATCAGCATCTCCAGGTCGATGATCTTGCCCGGGTGGGGGCGATGGTGTTGCGGCATGACCATTTCGATGATGAGCAGGCGCGCCTCGGATTCCATGGCGGCGCGGATGGTGCGCAGGATGCGTTCGGCATCCTCGTCCGACCAGTCGTGCAGGATGTGTTTGAGCAGGTAGGCGTCGGCGCCCTTGGGGACCGAGTCGAAGAAGCTGCCCGGCTCGAAGGTCAGACGGCCGGTCAGGCCCGGCATCCGGAGCTCTTCCTCGAGGCCTTCCCGCACGCGGGGCAGGTCGAAGACGGTGCCGCGCATGGAGGGGTGGCGTTGCAGGATGTCGACGAGCAGGCTGCCGCGCCCGCCGCCGACATCCACGATCGAGCCGAACCGGCCGAAGTCGAAGGCGGCCTGCAACGGCTCGTTGGACAGACTGCTGACACTGGTCATGGCACGGTCGAAGATCTCCCCGGCCTCGGGGTGTTTGTCGGCGAACTCGAAGAACTCCATGCCTTCCAGCTCGGGCCAGAGTGATCCGCCGGACCGGACCGAGCCGCTGAGGTGTGTCCAGTGCTTGCGATGCAGATCTGCCCCGAAGAACAGGAGCAGATCCCGCAGCGTGACCGGCGCATCCGAGCACAGCGCCTGCGACATGCCGGTCAGCTCGTAGGCGCCGTCCCGGCGCTGGGCGAACACGCCCGCACTGATCAGCAGGCGCATGAGCCGCCGCAGCGCGTCCTCGTTCGCGCCGACCGCCGCTGCGAGGTCGGCCGGCTGCCTGGGGCCCTCGGCGAGCGCGTCGGCGATGCCCAGCTCGGCCGCCGCGCAGGTGGCCTGACTGAGATATCCGGCCGTGGCCAGTTCCAGGAGCGCGATGTGCCCGGGAACCATTCGCCGATGCAGCGCGTACATGCCGTCGCGGAGCCAGGCGATGGCGCGCAGGAACGGCAACGGTGGAGCTTTGAGTGATGCGGACGCCATGGATGAACTCCCCGGGATCGTTCGGCGACTGCGGGATTGCCTGAGCCTACGCGCTGCGTCCCTGGTGGGCAGTGGTTTCCGTGACGGCCGGGCAATCAGCCCGGCGTGGCGCGGGTCAGGCGGCGGTGAAGGCGGCGGCGTTCTCCCGGGCCCACTGCGCGAAGGTGCGGCCCGGGACGCCCAGCAGGGTGTCGGTGGTGTCGGCCGGGGTCTCGGGCTGCTCGGTGGTGAGCGCCCAGATGGTCAGCAGGGCGTCCACGATGTACGGCGGCATGGTGTGCGACAGCTGTGCCTGCGCCTGCTCCGGGGTGATGGTGACGATCGGGATCTCCCGGCCGATGGCCTCCGACAGCGCGGCGATCTGCGCGCGGAAGCTGATCGCCTCGGGGCCGGTGAGACTGACTGTGCGGCCGCGCAATTCGGGGCCGGTGAGGGCGGCGACGGCGATATCGGCGATATCCAGCGGGTGGATCATGGCCAGGGCGGCGTCCGGGTAGGCGTGCTCGATGGGCTGTCCGGCCGAGACGGCCGGGATCCAGCCGAAGGCATTGCTGTCGAATCCGCCCGGTCGCAGTGTGGTGGTGGCGAGAGTCGAAGCGGCGAGCGCCTTTTCGACCGCCAGGTGGCTGGCGCCGATGGGATTGGAAGCGGCGTCGGGGGAGTCGACCGCGGAGGACGACAGCAGTACGACGTGCTCGACTCCGGCCTGCTCGGCGGCCGGCACGAAGGTGGTCGCGGTGCCGGGGTCGGCGTAGAGGAAGACCTGGCGCACGTTTTCCAGTGCGGCGGTGAGGCTTTCGGGATCGTCGCCGCGCAGTGCGACGACCTCGATTCCGGCGGGGAGGTCGAGGGCGGACGGGTCCTTGCTGGCCGCGCGGACGGGCAGCCCCCGGGCGTGCAGGGTGGTGAGGACGGCGCGGCCGATCTGGCCGCGGGCGCCGGTGACGAGGATGGTCATGGCGTACTCCGATCGAGTGAGAATCCATGCAGATGGACAAATGCATGCTGTCATGCACACATTTGTGAGTCAACACATATGTTCCGGTATGCATGCAGATACGATGTGCCCATGACCCAGGACGACCGCACCCCCGACGAGCTGCTCGATGCCATCGGACCGGCATTCGGCAAGCTCCGCCGCGGTGTCCTCCAGGAGGTCGAAGACCCCATCAGCACCAAGGATTCGACCCGGGCCCTGCTGCTGGACATGGTGCTCGGCTGTCCTCAGAGCCCCGGCCGAGAATCCCATGATCGCGGGCAGGAGATGACGGTCGGCGGTATCGCCGCGGGCATGTGCGTTGATCCCTCGGTGGCCAGCCGCATGGTCACCGACAGCATCAAGGCGGGCTACCTGCGGCGGGTCCCGTCCCAGCTGGACGGCCGGCGCGCGGTCCTCGAGCTGAGCGAGCAGGGCCTCGAGTTCATGCGCACCTTCCGTCGCCGGCAGCGTGCCGCGTACGAATACATCACCGCCGAATGGCCCGAACGCGACCGCCTCGAATTCGCGCGTTTGATGCTCCGCTACGTCGACGCCATCGACGACCTCAGGAACCGCCGCCCGCCCGCCGACGCCTGAGCTCGCGGGTGATCAGGACGGGGTGGCCAGGGCGAAGGGGAGGACGGCGGCGGCGCCCGCGGCGCGGAGCGTGCGGGCGGCCATGGTGAAGGTCCAGCCGGTGTCGGTCAGGGCGTCGACCAGCAGGATGCGCTCCGCCTCCCCGCGTTTGCCGTCGACCGCGGTGAGATCCGGTGTCTCCCAGGCATTGTGGAGGGCGGCCACCCGGTGGGCCGAGTTGGCGGCGGAGACCGGTGGCAGGTCGGGGCGCAGGTGGAGGACGCCGAGGTCCGCCAGGCGGCCGACCTCGGCGAGGCGGGCGGCCAGCGAGCGGGTCAGGATCGGGTGCGCGCCGGAGTCCAGAGCCATGACGGCCGTGGGGCGCTGGGCCCAATTCCATTCGCGCAGCACGGTGGTGCAGGCGCGGAAGACCTCGTCGGGGATCGGGGCGTCGGGGCCGTCGAGCAGTGGGCGCAGGCGCTGACCCCAGCCGAGGTTGCTGAGGCGGCCCAGGACGCGCCCGGTCTGGGGACCGTCGGTGATCTTGCCGGACAACGGGATTCCGAGTTTGGCCAGGCCGGTGGGCCACTGCTTGCGGGGCGCGAGATCGATGCCGGGGCGGTCCAGGCGGGTGCGGATATCGGCCAGGTCGGCGGCGTCGACGGCGATGTCCAGGCGGTTACCGGTGCAGTTGTCGCAGCGGCCGCAGCGGGCGTCCGCGGCGAGGCCGGGATCGTCGAGTTGCCTGCGCAGGAACGTCATCCGGCACTCGGCGGTGGACTCGTAGTCGATCATGGCCTGCTGCTCGGCCTCGCGCGCGACACTGAGCCGCTCGTAGCGTTCGGTGTCGTAGGCCCAGGGCTGACCGGTGCCCAGCCAGCCGCCGCGCACCCGGCGCACCGCGCCGTCCACGTCCAGCACCTTGAGCACCATCTCCAGGCGGGAGCGGTTGAGCTCGACCAGCGGTTCCAGGGCGGCGGTGGACAGCGGCCGGTCGGTGTCGAGGGCGGCGAGCACCGAGCGCACGATGTGCTCGCGCGGGAAGGCCACCGACGCGAAGTAACTCCAGATCTGCCGGTCCTCGTGGCCGGGCAGCAGCACCACCTCGGCCCGTTCGGTGCCGCGGCCCGCACGGCCCACCTGCTGATAGTAGGAGATGGGGGAGGAGGGCGCGCCGAGGTGCACGACGAAGCCGAGATCCGGCTTGTCGAAACCCATTCCGAGCGCGGAGGTGGCGATGAGCGCCTTCACCTCGTTGTTCAGCAGCGCGGCCTCGAGGGCTTCGCGTTCGGTGGGGTCGGTCTGCCCGGTATAGGCGGCGACGTGGTGTCCGTGCGAGTTGAGAACGTCGGCGAGATCGTGGGCCGCGGCCACCGTGAGCGTGTAGACGATGCCGGAGCCCGGCAGTTCGTGCAGCCGCCGGCTGAGCCAGGCCGTGCGCTGCACCGCATCGGGGATGCGCACCACCGACAGATGCAGCGACTCCCGGTCCAGGCTGCCGCGCAAAACCAATGTGTCCGTGCCGATCTGGGTCGCCACATCGGTCACCACGCGATCGTTGGCAGTGGCCGTGGTCGCCAGGACCGGCACCTCGGACCCGAGATCGGCGATGAGTGTGCGGATCCGCCGATAGTCCGGCCGGAAGTCGTGACCCCAGTCGGACACGCAGTGCGCCTCGTCGATCACCACCAACCCCGCGTCCGCGGCCAGCTTCGGCAGCACCGAATCGCGGAAGTCCGGGTTGTTCAAGCGCTCCGGACTCACCAGCAGCACGTCGACATCCCCGGCCGCCACCCGCGCGTGGATCTCGTCCCACTCGGTGACATTCCCCGAATTGATGGTCGCCGCAACGACTCCCGCGCGTTCGGCCGCCGTGACCTGGTTGCGCATCAGGGCCAGCAGCGGCGACACGATCACCGTCGGCCCCCGCCCCTGCGCGCGCAGCAGCTTCGCGGAGATGAAGTACACCGCCGACTTGCCCCACCCGGTGCGCTGCACCACCAGTGCCCGCCGCCGCTGCACTACGAGCGCCTCGATCGCGATCCACTGATCCTCGCGCAGCCGCGCCTGCGGCCCGGCCAGCTCCCGCAGCAGCGACTCGGCGTCCTCCCGCAGGCCGCCCGCGCGAACCGGCTCCGAGGCCGACGAGCGGGGGTCGGCGGTATCGGGCGACGGCCGGGACGTGCCGGTCGCCGCCGAGGCCGAAGGATCGGTGCCGGGCGAGGTAGCGGGGTCGGTCGAGGTCACGCGCTCCATCGTGCCCCACCGCACCGACACCACCTGCCCGCCGCCCGAATTTTCGGCCGACTTCGCACCCCTCGCGCGCCGCCCGCACGGGCGACCTGCGCCGTCGCCGGGCCGGGCCGCCGATCAGCGCCGGGCGGCCAGGAGCGCGTCGACGAGCATGCCGATCAGGCGATCGAGGGGAAGCCAGGGGAAACTGGGTCGGTCCTGACCCAGCGGATCTCGCTCCGGAGACAAACGTGCAAATACTCCGAACCGGACAAACGTCTGCCCTGTAGAACACCGGTGGAGAGCGCCTTGGTTGCGGTGGGGTCAAGATCGCGCGGAATCCCGTGCGCGGACGGACAATAGGGTTCCGGGCACGAAGGGCGTCCGGGGGTGCGCAGGGAGACGCAGATGCCGGAGAAGTTTCCGTCGCCCGCGGGGTGGACTCCGCCGGGTACAGAGTTTCGCAGTAGTGGAGGTGCTTCGCGGACGGTGACCGGCGCGCTGGTGGGGTTGATCCTGACCCCCGTCGGCATCGTCCTCGCCGCCCGCGGCGCGGCCGGGACCAGGCAGTGGACGATCCTCGGGGACTTCGCCGACCGCATCGGCTCCACCCTCGAGATCCTCTTTGCCGCAGTGGTGTTCCTGCTGGTGGCGGCCCTGGCCGCCTATTCGCCGGCGGGCACCATCATCGCCGGGCTGGTGTGGGGGGTGCTGCCCGGGATCATCCATTTCATCTTCCCGGACGACACCTTCCGCCTGATCGGCGATCTGCCGGTGTCCGACGACATGCACATAGCGCTGTTCCAGTGGCTGCAAACGGGATTCCCGCTCATCGTGGGCATCCTGCTGGTGGGCGCGGGTGCAGCGGCGACATTCCGCCGCCGCTGACTCCGATCAACCCTTCACGCACAGCACCTGCCGCAGCGTGGCGACAATGTCGACCAGGTCGGACTGGGCCGCGATGACCTGGTCGATGTCCTTGTAGGCCGCGGGGATCTCGTCGATCACTCCGGCGTCCTTGCGGGACTCCACGCCCTCGGTCTGCGCGACCAGGTCGGCCACGGTGAACTGGCGCTTGGCCGCATTGCGGCTCATCCGCCGGCCCGCGCCGTGCGCCGCCGACTGGAACGAGGCCGGATTCCCCTTGCCTCGCACCACATATGAGCGCGTGCCCATCGATCCCGGAATCAGCGCCAGGTCGCCCGCGCCCGCGCGCACCGCGCCCTTGCGGGTGACGAGCATGGGCATCCCGTCGATGACCTCCTCCGCCACATAGTTGTGGTGGCAGGAGATGGGATCGTCGAATCGCACGTCCAGACCCTGGAATTCGTCGCGCACCGCCTTGCAGACCAGGGCGAGCATGACGGCGCGGTTGCGCGCCGCGTACTCCTGCGCCCAGGTCAGGTCATGGCGGTAGGCATCCATTTCCGGTGTCCCGGAAAGGAATACCGCCAGGTCGCGATCCGGCAGATCCGCATTGTGCGGCAGTCTGCGGGCCACGGTCATGTGCCGCTCGGCGAGTTCCTTGCCGATATTGCGGCTTCCGGAATGCAGCAGGATCCACACGCGCTGCTCGGTGTCGATGCACAGCTCCTGGAAGTGGTTGCCGCCGCCCAGCGTTCCCATCTGCTTGTGTGCCTTGGACTCGCGTGCCTGCACGGCCGGATCCAGTGAATCGAACGCCTTCCAGAAGCGCTCCCACCCCGCGCGCAGGGTGGTGCCCGCCGCGCGCTGACCGAAAACCTCTGCGTTCAACCGGTTCACGTTCACCGGGTCGTGGTGGGCCGCGAATCCCACCGGCAGCACCGCCTCGATTCGTGATCGCAGCGAGTGCAGGTTGTCGGGCAGATCGGCCGCGGTCAGCGAGGTGAGCACGGCCTCCATTCCACAACCGATGTCCACCCCGACCGCCGCGGGCGCGACCGCGTCCTTCATGGCGATGACCGAGCCGACCGTCGCACCCTTGCCCAGGTGCACGTCCGGCATCACCCGTACCCCGTATACCCACTTCAGTTGCGCGATGTTCCGCAGCTGCTGCAGCGCGGCCGGCTCGACCTCGTGCTCGTGGGCCCACATGAGCGTCTGCGCCCGAGTACCGCGCAGCTCGACGGGAAACATGGGACTTTCCTTCCTCTCGACTGCCGTCCACGGTAGGTTCACCGCCCGTCCCGGTGCACCGTATTTATCCGGCGGTCAGGGTTCGACGAAATCCGCGGCGAGGCCGCACAGCTTCCAGGCGCCGTTGCGCCGGACCATGGTGCCGGTGTAATCGATGTCCTTGAAGTAGCTGCGGTATTTCTCGGGGACGTTTGTGAAGGTTTCGTGGAATGCGAAGGTGGCGGAGTTCGGGTCGTTTTGGGTGACTCCGGTGACAGTGTTCGTGTAGCCGGCGTTCTTCACTTCCGCACCGAGTGATTTGTCGAATTGCGGGGTGTATTGGAAGACGATCTGGTCGATGGTGTCGGCGGTTTCGGGGCAGACCAGGGAACGAAAGCCCTCCCAGTCGCGAGCATTGGAGGTGGCCGCGACGGCCGTGGCGGCATTCACCAATTCCGGATCGAGGGTGGTCGGATCGCCGGGAGTGACCGTTTTATCCGGCGCGTTGAACACCACCGGCGCGGGCTGCGGCTGGTATCCACTCGCGGTGAGATCGGCGTCCATGGCGCGCCGCCAGCTGCCGTCGTCGATCATCATGCGGATGATCGTGGTGATGCGGCTCTGCAATTCGAGATCGCCCTTGCGCACGCCGACCCCGTAGCGCTCGCGGGTGAAGCGGTGCCCGACCACGCGCAGCACGCCCGGGTGTTCGTGGGCGTATCCGGCCAGAATGACGTCGTCGGTGGTGACGGCGTCGATGGTGCCCGCGATCAGGTCGGCGACGCACTCCGCGTAGGTGTCGCGGGTGGCGAGCTTCACGTTCTGGGCGAAGCTGCGCCGGATCTTGTCCGCGGAGGTCGAGCCCTCGGCGGTGCAGACCGTGCGTCCGTTCAGGTCCTCGGGCTGGTCGATGGCGCGTTCGCTCTGCCGCACCAGCAGGTCCTGCCCGGCCAGCAGGTAGGGCCCGGCGAAGGAGACCAGTTGCTGGCGGGCGGCGGTGATGGAGTAGGAGGCGACGATGAAATCGACTGCGCCCGAGTTCAACAGGTCCTCGCGCTGATCGGTGCGGGCCTCGCGCCAGGTGATGTGGTCGGGGGTGACGCCGAGCTTGTCGGCGATGTAGACGGCGGTGTCGGCGTCGAAGCCGTAGGGTTTGCCGTCGGGTCCTTCGACCGACAGCCCGGGTTGATCGAATTTGATGCCGATGGTCAGCGTCCGCGGTGGCGCCGACAGTGGCGCGTCGTCGGGTTTCGGGGTGTTACCGCAGGCTGCGAGTGCCAGTCCGGTCATAACCGCGACGGCGCGGATCGCACGCTTCATCGAATCCGATCTCCTGTCGTCAACTCGTGCGGATGAACGTCGAAGAACAGCCCCGGGCCGAGGTGCCGGAGAGGCAACCGGTCAGCACATGGTGCATCAAAGCATCCGACTCGAGAAAACGTGCGGACATCGCCGAACTGGACGCGCGATTCGCCCGCGCCTCAGTCAATTCCGCAATATTTCAGCGTCTATTGCCCCGGGTTTGCGGACGGCCGGACGGGCAGATCTCCGTTTGTTCCGGTCAGCGCGAAGTGCGTAATCCGTCGGCGATCACGGCGAAGGTGCGCTCGCGCAGTCCCGGGGTCGCGCCCGTGTCGTGTGCGGCGAGGAAGATGCCCTTGATGATGGTGAGCAGGTCGCCGACGCTGATGTCGGGCCGCACCGCGCCCGCCTGCTGGGCGCGCGAGAGCAGGGTCCCCAGTGCTGCTTCGAGGTCGCGCGAGACCATGCGCGGGTATTCACCGCCGTTGGCGCGCAACGCGTCCGCGAGGTCACGTTTGACGCCCCCCTGCAGGACCAGCTTCTCCAGGAATTCGAAGAACGCCGTCCCCGGATCGTCGGCGTTGGTCAGGTCGCGGGCATGTGCGGTGATCTTCTCGACCTGATCCAGGATGGCGGCCTCGAAAAGCGCTTCCTTGGTGGGGAAGTGGCGGTACACCGTGCCCGCCCCGACGCCGGCCCGCCGGGCGATCTCGTCCAGCGGCACCGAAAGGCCTTCGGCGGCAAAGGCTTCCTGGGCGGCGGCCAGTACCCGCTCGCGATTGCGGCGCGCATCGGCGCGCAGGGGTCGATCCGTCACTCCGACAGCCTACCCACCCGTTGACAAACGGGGCGCACGCCCCGAATACTAACCGGGTCCAACGTTCCGTTTTTGGAGGCAGTCGTGTCCACTTCCGTCGAAACCCCTCGTGACCTTGTCGAAAAGCTGTTTCAGAGCCTGCCCTCGCGCGATGCCGACCGGTTCGTCGCGCTCTTCGATCCGGATGCCGTATTCGAGATCCCGTTCCTGATTCCCGGTGAGCCCACCCGCATCGAGGGGCGGGAGGCGATCCGCGAGTACCTGGCCTCCCGCTGGTCGGGAATGCCGAGTCTGGAGCTGCACGGCATCCGTCCGGTCGTGCACGAGACCGGCGATCCGGAACTGCTCATCACCGAGGTCGATATCGACATCACCCGCCCGGGGCAGCCGCGCGCCTGGATTCGCAGCTCCGTCAATGTGATTCGCGTGCAGAACGGCCTGGTCACGCTCTTCCGTGACTACATGGATACCGGTCGGATCCTGACCATGCGGCAGGCGCTGCAGGGTTGAGCATGTGATGCCTATTACCCACCCGATCGTCGACGAACAGTTAGTGCATTAACTATTATTGCCCTAACCAAGATGATCGAGGAGGGTTGAGCGGTGGAGTTGGAGGTCGAGGACCCGCTGCGGCTGGACCGCCAGGTGTGCTTCGCGCTGGCGGTGGCCAATCGGGCGGTGCTGGCGGTGTACCGGCCGCTGCTCGAGCCCATGGGCCTGACGCACCCGCAGTATCTGGTGATGCTGGCGCTGTGGGGTGAGGCGCCGATGTCGGTCAAGGACATCGGCGAGGTCATCCAACTCGATTCGCCGACGCTCTCGCCGCTGCTGAAGCGGCTGGAGACGGCCGGGCTCATCACTCGCCGGCGCGACAGTCACGACGAGCGCAATCTGGTCGTGGATCTGACCGAGGCCGGGCGCGAATTGCGCAGGGAGGCGGAGCGGATTCCGCCGGCGGTGGTGGCGCGGCTGGGGGTGAGCCTGGCGGATCTCGAGGAGCTGCGCGAGGTGCTGAACCGGGTCAACGCCGCGGCGCGGCAGTCGGTCTTGGCGGATGGCGAGCAGGCCGGATCGACGAAGGGAAACCGGAAATGAAGCGCCCCAACCCTGTTCAGTGGCTCGGCTACTCGTGCGGGCGCGTGCTGCCCGAGGATCTGCACGAGTGGGTGCGCAACGACCTCACCGGCCCCTGGGCGGTGCCGCGTCACCTCGTGCGGCAGCTGGTGCCGCTGGTCCCGGTGTTCGCGCTGGCATTCCTGCTGCCGGGTGAGCTGTGGCTGAAGCTGGCGGTGATCCTGCTGGGCCTGCTGCTGGCGCTGTTCTACATCGTGGCCTACATGCCGATGAACCGGGCGCACCGCCTGGTGAAGCACGGATTCCCCGAAGACCTGGAGAATCCGGCGCGGGCGGCCCGCCGGGCCGCCGAACGCGCGGCCTACGAGGCCCAGTACCCGCACTGAGCCTCGAAAACCGGTGCTACTGCCCGCTTTCGGTGCAGGTGCTCGCAACGACGTGGGCGGCGCGGGGCTGCGCGCTGCCCAGGTCGGGGAACGGGGGAGCGCTCTGGCCGAGTCCGTTCACGGCGTTCTGTTCGGCCTCGTCGAGGCTCGCGCCCTGGGCCCAGCCCCAGGTGCCGTCCGCGCCCTGGGCGACCGCGCCGCAGCCGCCGGTGAAGCGGAGCACGATCTCGCAGTCGTAGTTGGCGCAGTCGCGGATCGCCGCGGCGTCGGCGGTCACCTTGGTGGCGCCGGTGTCGGCGACCGCGACGTTCTTCAGCCGGGACAGGGCCAGCGTGCCGTAGGACTGGGGTGCGGCCCCGGCGGATCCCGCCAGGGCCGCGGTGAGGGTGATGGCCGCGGTGAGAGCGGCTGCCCCCGTGGCGAATCGGGCATGATTCGTCGCCGAGGGGATGGGGCGTGCGACCGGCAAGAGAATTCCTGACGTTTCAGATGTGTGAACGCAGGTGATGCTAACCGGTCCGCCCGTCAACCCACGGGGAATTTCAGACGACGGGTGTGCGGGCCAGCGCCCGGCGCAGCGCGCTGAAGGCGGTCGCATTGGCGCGCTGGGTTTCTCGTAGATGGAAGGCCATCGACATGAACCCGTGCACGGTGCCGTCCCAGCGGTGGATCTCGGTCTCGACGCCCGCCTCGCGCAGCCGCTGCCCGTAGGCCTCGCCCTCGTCGCGCAGCGGATCGAATTCTGCGGTGGCGATGTGGGCGGGCGGGAGTCCGGTCAGGTCCGCGATGGTGGGATTGGCGCAGGGGTCGGACTTATCGGTATCCGAGAACAGGTACTGCTCCCAGTACCACCGAATGTGGGCCGCGGTGGTGAAGTAGCCCTCGGCGTTCTCGGTGTGGGAGGGGCGGTCGCAGTTCGGGTCCAGCAGCGGGTACATGAGCAGCTGGAAGGCGATGTCGGGACCGCCGTTGTCGCGCGCGGTGAGGGCGGCGACGGTGGCGAGATTGCCGCCCGCGCTGTCCCCGGCCACCGCGATGCGATCGGGATCCCCGCCCAGGGATTCGGCATGGTCGGCAACCCAGCACAGGACGGCGTAGGCGTCGTCGGCCGCGGCCGGGAAGCGGGCCTCCGGGGCGCGGCGGTAGTCGACCGAGACCACGATGACCCCGGCCTCGTTGGCCATGGTGCGGCAGAACCGATCGTGGGAGTCGAGGCTGCACAGCACGAATCCGCCGCCGTGGTAGAAGACCACCACGGCCGGAACGGGTTCGGCGTCCAGCGGCCGGTACAGGCGCACCGGCACCTCCGGCGCGTTCTCGGGCCCCGGCACCAGCCATTCCTCTACTCCCGCAACGGGAATCGGTTCGACGGCGGCGGCGGGGCGGGCGGCCAGGAAGGCCCGCGCTTCGGCGGCGTCGAGCACCTCGGTGCCCAGCGCCGGGAACGCCGCGGTGGCGGCGTCGACGAAGGTCTGCCATTCGGGGGACAGGGTCATTGCGGGCCTTCCTGAATCGCGCTGTCTTACTGCATGTTCCGCGGGATGAACTTGCCCGCGGCGAGACCGCCGTCGACGGTCACCTCGGCGCCGGTGACGTAGGCGGAGGCGTCGGAGGCGAGGAAGGCGACCAGTTCGGCGACCTCCTCGGGCAGCCCGGTGCGCTCCAGCGGCAGGGTCGGGAAGCTGCCGGGGCCGGTGGTCAGGTAGGGCACCATCGGGGTGGCGATCGGGCCGGGATGCACGGAGTTGACCCGGATCTGGGCCGGGCCCAGCTCCAGGGCGGCGATCTTGGACAGGCCGCGCAGGCCCCACTTGGAGGAGCCGTAGGCGCTGTGGTTCATCAGGCCCTCGAGCCCGGCCTGTGAGGAGATGTTCACGATGGAGCCGCCGCCGGCCGCGGTCATGGCGGGCAGCACGGCCTTGATGCCGTGGAAGGCGCCGATCAGGTTGACCTTCAGGATGCGTTCCAGCTCTTCGGCGGTGGTCTCGGTGAGCGGCTTCATGATGTAGATGGCCGCATTGTTCACCAGCACGTCCAGCTTGCCGAAGGTGTCGACGGCGACCTTGACGGCGGCGTCCCAGCTCTCGGCGTCGGTGACGTCGTGGCGCACGAAACGTGCGGCGTCACCGAGGGATTCGGCGAGTTCCTTGCCCTCGGTCTCGAGCACGTCGGTGATGACCACCTTGGCGCCGCGTTCCACGAACAGTCGCGCCTCGGCCGCACCCTGGCCGCGGGCGGCGCCGGTGATCAGGGCGACTTTGCCTGTCAGATCAGCCATTTCGACTTCTTTCTGTGTCATCTACTTGTCGGTCGTCTACTGGTTACGGAAGTGGGGGATGACCTTTTCGCCCCACTGGCGGATGGTTTCCAGGCATACGTCCTGGGGCACGGTGCCCATCTGGATCAGGCACAGGATCTCGTCGGCCCCGGCCGCCTGCAGCCGCTCGACGTAGGCGATGGCGTCGTCGGCGGTGCCGTAGGCGTGCTCGGTATTGAAGATGGCGGTGGATCCGGTCTTCACCGGGATCTTGGCCTCGTGCAGGTAGGCGACGTGTTCGTCGGCGACCTGCTTCATCTTGGCGATCTCGTCGACAGTCGGGTCCACTGCCTCGTCGGGGACCGGGCCCGCGCCGTAGTAGTACTTGATGGACTGGGCGAAGAAGCGCTGGCCGCGCGCCCCGATCTGCTGCGCCTTTTCCCGATCGTCGAGGACGATGGTCGGGCACAGCGCCGCGAAATGATCGTTGACCACGGTGGAGACGAAGCGTTCGCCGGTGCGGGCCGCGATGGCCTCGTCGTAGATGCCGCGCAGTTCGGCGATCTCCTCGATGCCCGCGAAACCCAGGACCAGCGCGCCGATTCCGTACTCGGCGGCCAGCTTCAGGGTGTCCTTCTTGGTGCAGGCCATGAACAACGGCGGATGCGGGCGCTGCACCGGGCGTGGCAGCAGGTGATGGGGGTCGATGTCCAAAAGCTCGCCGTGGTACTCGAATTCGCTCTCTGGGTCCTGCCAGGCGGCCGCGATCATGCGCAGCGATTCCTCGACCTCCCGATAGGTGCGGTCGGGATCGACTCCGCACATGGAGGTTTCGACGGCGGTCGCCCCGCGGCCGGCGCCCAGGTTCAGACGTCCGCCGGAGAGCACGTCGAGCATGGCCGCGCGTTCAGCGGCGCGTACCGGGTGATTGAAGCCGAACGGCATGCACACCACGCCGTGCCCGATGCGCACCCGCGTGGTCTTGGCGGCCACCCAGGTCAGGAAGATCTCCGGCGCGCTCATGTGCGCGTACCACTTGAGCCCGTGATGCTCGACGGCCCACACCGCGTCGAAGCCGACCTGATCCGCGAGCACGGCCTGCTCGACGCAGTCGCGCAGCACCTGGGCCTCGTGCGCGGCGGTGGGGTCGGTCATCTGCGCTTCGAAGATCATCGAGAACTTCATCCGGGGCTCCTTGCCGCGACGCTGCCTCACCCGTCCGGGCGCTTATGCCTAACCGGAATACAACTGCACCCATAGCCTCAGGTCATGGGTCTGTCTCAGTGGCCGGGACCACATCGTGCCGGGGTTCCGCATCGGGACTTAGCGTCGGTTGACGAGCAGAGGAAGGGATGGAATCGGTGGGACAGCTGGACGGCAAGGTGGCGCTGGTGACCGGTGGCGCCCGGGGCATGGGAGCGGAGCACGTGCGCCGCTTCGTGGCCGAGGGTGCCAAGGTCGTGTTCGGTGATGTGCTGGACGACGAGGGCAAGGCGCTGGCCGCCGAGCTGGGCGCCGCCGTCCACTACGTGCACCACGACATCACCAGCGAAAGCGACTGGCAGGCAGCGGTTTCCGCGGCCACCACCACGTTCGGCAAGCTGGATGTGCTGATCAACAATGCCGGCATCCTGCGGTTCAAGCGCATCGTCGAGATGAGCCTGGACGAGTTCAACACCATCATGAACATCAACGTCACCGGCGCTTTCCTCGGCATCAAGACGGCCGCGCCCGCGCTCACCGCCGCCGGCGGCGGATCCATCGTGAACGTCTCCTCGGTCGAGGGCTTCGTCGGTGCGGCCGGTCTCTCCGCCTACAGCGCGAGCAAATTCGCGCTGCGCGGGCTCACCAAGTCCGCCGCCCGGGAACTGGGGCACTCGGGTATCCGGGTGAACTCGATTCATCCCGGCGGCATCGCCACCCCCATGACCGCGTCCGTCGCGGGCGCGTCCGGGGTGGACGGCAACACCTTCTTCTCCGAATTGCCCATTCCGCGCTGGGGTCAGCCGGTCGAGGTCTCCGAGGTGGCGTTGTTCCTGGCCTCGGATGCCTCGAGCTATTGCACCGGAGGCGAATTCGTCGTCGACGGCGGCATGCTGACCAGCTGCGGCTACTAAGGAACGAGATTCATGGAATTCGAATTCGACGTCGTTGTGGTGGGTTCCGGCGCGGCGGGTATGACCGCCGCGCTGACCGCCGCCTACCGGGGCCTGTCGGTGACCCTCATCGAGAAGAGCCGCCTGTTCGGCGGGTCCACCGCGCGCTCCGGCGGCGGCATCTGGGTGCCCAACAACCCGGTGCTGCAGGCCGCGGGCGTGCCGGACAGCCCCGAGCTGGCCCGCACCTACCTGAAAGCCGTTGTCGGCGATCGGGTTCCGGAGGCCAAGCAGCGCGCGTTCCTGGAGCAGGGCCCGGAGATGTTCCGCTACATCGGCGCTCGCTCCAAGCACTGGGACTTCGCCTACGACCGCGGCTACTCCGACTACCATCCGGAGTTCCCGGGCGGTCTGGCACAGGGTCGCAGCATCGAGCCCAAGCCGATCGACGGCCGCCTGCTCGGCGGGGATCTGCACAAGATCAACCAGCCGACCATGTCCGCGCCCAAGGGCATCGCCATCACGGTCAAGGACTTCCACGACCTGAACATGATCGCGCGCACCTGGACCGGCAAGAAGACCGCCATGAAGGTCGGCGCGCAGACCGCGCTCAACCTGATCAAGGGCGCCAAGCCGCTCAGTCTGGGCAAGGCCCTCGCCGCCCGGCTGTGGCTGTCGCTGCGCGACGCGGGCGTGCCGGTGTGGCTGAACACGCCGCTCACCGACCTGATCGTCGAGGGCGACGCCGTGGTCGGCATTCGCGCCGAGCACGAGGGCCGTCCGGTCACCATCAAGGCGCGCCGCGGCGTGGTGCTGGCCGCGGGCGGCTTCGAGCACAACCTGGAGATGCGCAAGCAGTACATCGACGGGCCGCAGAACACCGGCTGGACCGTCGGCGCGACCGAGAATGTCGGCGAGGGCATCGTGGCGGGCCAGAAGGCCGGCGCCGCAGTAGATCTCATGGACGACGCCTGGTGGGGTCCGTCCGTGCGGAACCCCGATGGCCCGCCGTTCTTCATGCTGGCCGAGCGCTCGCAGCCGGGCGCGATCGTGGTCAATGCCAAGGGTGAGCGCTTCGTCAACGAGTCCGCGCCGTACGTGAACGTCGTGCACACCATGTACGAGGAGGAGAAGAGGGTGCCGGGCAGCATTCCGGCGCACTTCATCTTCGACCAGAACTTCCGCGACCGGTACCTGTTCCTGGGCAACTTCCCCAAGCGGCCGCTGCCCCAGAAGTACTTCGACGCGGGAATCATCAAGCAGGCCGCCACCCTGGCCGAGCTGGCGGACAAGCTGGGCATTCCGGCGAACAAGCTGGCGGCCACCGTCGAGCGCTTCAACGTTTTCGCCCGCAAGGGCCGCGACGAGGACTTCCTGCGCGGCGACTCGGCCTACGACCGCTACTATGGCGACCCGACCGTCAAGCCCAACCCGACCCTGGCCCCGCTCGAGCGCGGCCCGTTCTACGCGGTCGAGATGGTGCCGGGCGACCTGGGCACCAAGGGCGGCCTGGTCACCGACGAGCACGCCCGCGTGCTGAACGACCAGGGCGAGGTCATCCACGGCCTGTACGCGGCGGGCAACAACTCCGCCGCCGTCATGGGTAACGACTACGCCGGCGCGGGCGCCACCATCGGACCCGCCATGGTGTTCGGCTACATCGCGGCCAACCACCTGGCCGACGCGGAATCCGAAGCGGCACAGGAGAACTGACATGGGACGGGTTGATTCGAAGGTCGTCGTCGTCACCGGCGGTGCGCGCGGCATGGGCGCGGCCTTCGCCCGCAAGCTCGCGGCCGAGGGCGCGCGGGTGGTGATCACCGACGTGCTCACCGAGGCAGGCGAGGCCGTCGCGGCCGAAATCGGTGACGCCGCACGCTTCCTCCCGCTCGACGTGACCGACGAGGCGGCCTGGAACGACGTGGTCGCGCAGACCGAGGCCGCGTTCGGCCCGGTCTCGGGCCTGGTCAACAATGCGGGCATCGTGCACGTCGACCCGATCGAGAAGCTCTCGGAGGCCGACTACCGCAAGGTGATCGACGTCAACCAGGTCGGCGTGTTCCTGGGTATGAAGGCCGTGATCGGGTCCATGCGCCGGGCCGGGGTGGGTTCCATCGTGAACATCTCCTCGACCGGCGGGCTCATTGGTTACTCCAACATCCTGGGTTACGTGGCCTCCAAGTGGGCCGTGCGCGGCATGACCAAAACGGCCGCACAGGAATTCGCGGCCGACAATGTCCGCGTCAACTCCGTGCACCCGGGCATCGTGGCGACGGAGATGGTCGCGGCCTCCGAGCGGTCGGCGAACATCGCGGCCAATCAGCCCATCGCCCGCCCGGCCACCCCCGAGGAGCTCGCCAACATGGTGCTGTTCCTCATCTCCGACGACTCCTCCTACAGCACCGGCGCGGAATTCATCGCCGACGGCGGCTTCACCACCCAGTAACAACTCCGCTGCGAGACAAGGAAACACCCATGAAGGACTTCCACGGCAAAGTCGCCGTAATCACCGGTGCGGGAGCGGGCATCGGCCGGGCGCTGGCCCTGGAGCTGGCCCGGAACGGCGCGCAGCTGGCGCTGTCCGGGCGCAATCTCGACAATGTCGCGGAGACCGTGGCGCTGTGCGAGAAGGAGGGCGCCAAGGCCCGCGCCTACCAGCTGGACGTGACCGACCGGGCGGCCGTCTACGCGCACGCCGACGAGGTGGTCGCGGATTTCGGCAAGGTCAATGTCGTCGTCAACAATGCGGGCGTCTCGCTGACCGCCAATATCGAGGAAGTCTCCTGGGAAGACCTGGAGTGGATCTTCGGCATCAACTACTGGGGCACCCTGCACGGCGTGAAGGCGTTCCTGCCGCACGTGATCGCCTCCGGTGACGGGCACATCGCCAATGTCTCCAGCATGTTCGGCCTGGTGGCCTGCCCCAGCCAGGGCGGCTACAGCTCCTCCAAGTACGCCATGCACGCCATCAGCGACGCACTGCGCCAGGAGATGATCATCGCCGGCTACAACGTGGGCGTCTCCAGCATCCACCCCGGCATGATCAAGACCGAGATCGCCTGGAAGGCCCGCGCCGCCGCCACCCGCGACCGCGACGACCTGGCCGCCAACTTCGACCGCCTTGCCCAGACCAGCCCCGAGGACTGTGCCAGGACCATCGTCAACGGCATCCGGAAGAACAAGCCGCTCATCCTGATCGGCAAGGACGCCAAGGCCATGAACATCATGCGCCGCCTGCTCGGCTCGGGCTACATGAAGCCCCTCACCGCCCAGATGCGCAAGGAAATCTGAGGTAGCTCTCGCGGCTCCCGTGCCCCGGTGCGTTCCGCACCGGGGCACGGACCGAGGGGTGCCTCCAGCTGCATTGGCGCCGACAGCTGCAGATCGGCCCGGCTCGGCGGCGGTCTACGGCCGACCTTCAGCGATAACGGTGAACAGGTCGCCATCGCCGCGACGGCCCGCCGCTGTATCGGCTCGCCTTGTTCAGCCGCGCCCGCGTCAGCCCTGCACCGTACGGTGTGGGGCCAGGTGTCGTTGCGTGAAATTACCACTGTGACATGGGATTTCGCTGGTCTCGGTGACCGGGACCGGGGCGATTTGTGACCCCGCTAACACGCCACGATCGGGGGGTGGCCCAGTGGCGGGTCGTACCCGGAAGGACGGAGGCGGCCGATGCGCATCGGCATGCTCATGCCATATCTCGAGGGTCTGGTGACCTCGGGCGGATTTCTGCGGGAGTTCGCGGCGGCGGCGGAGGAATGCGGGCTGGATTCGATCTGGACCGTGGAACACGTTGTGGTGGCACAGGATTACGAGCCGCTGTACCCGTATTCGCCCGACGGACGGATGCCGGGCGGGAATCTCGGGGTGCCGATGACGGATCCGCTGGAGACGCTGGCGTTCGTGGCGGCGGCGTCGAGCACCCTGAAGCTGGGCACCGCCATGGTGGTGGCGCCGCTGCACAGCCCGGTGGTGCTGGCCAAGCGGGCCGCCACCATCGATCGGCAGTCGGGCGGGCGGTTGCTGCTCGGGCTCGGAATCGGCTGGCAGAAAGAGGAATACGCGGCGATCGGGGTGCCGTTCGAGGATCGCGGCGGGCGCCTGGACGACTGCATCGGGGCCATGCGGGCGCTGTGGACGGAGTCCCCGGCCACCTATCAGGGCAAGCACGTGTCGTTCGAGAAGCAGTTCTGCCTGCCGCAGCCCGAACGGTCGATCCCGATCGTGCTGGGCGGCAACAGCGCTCCGGCGGTGCGGCGCGCGGCCCGGGTCGGGGACGGCTGGTTCCCGTACACCATCTCGTCGGAGGATTTCGCGCGCGGCGCGGACCGGATTCGTGAGTTGTCGCGGGAGGCGGGACGTGCCGAGGACGCGGTCGAGATGACCATCTGGCCGGGCTCCTTCGATTTCACGCGTGAGTTCGACCCCGGCTACGTGCGCCCCTATGTCACGGCGGGCGCGAGCCGCGTCGTGCTCACCCCGCCCATGTTCGGCCCGGAGTCCCTGCTCAACGGCGTGGAAAACCTTGCGGCCTATGTGGATCGGTATCGCAACGAGGTGGAGGCGAAGCTGTGAACCCCGCGACGGCTGTCCGCGTTGTCGACCGCATCGTCCTGCCCGCCGACCGTGCGGAGGACTGGCTGACCCGCTGGCGCAGCGACTATCTGCCGGGAGCCACCGCCCGCGGACTGCGTTCGCCCCAGGTGCTGCACCAGCACACCGGCACGGATTCGGTTGCCGTGCATATCATCTGGGACCTGCCCGGCATCTACGACTTCTACGGCATGCGAGGCGCGGCCGCCGCCGATCCTGCCGTCTCGGCCTTCTGGTCGGACACCGACGCCGTCGCGCTGACGCGGGAGCGGCACGTCCTGGCGGTACGGGAGGAAATGTCATGAGCCGCTGGGTGATTCTCACCGCCCCGCCCGCCGGAGACGACGCGGACGGGCAGCTCGCCGCGCACGCCGCGGCGGCGACCGCGACACCCGGGGTCACGCACTGTTCGGCCGGTATCGATCTGCCCGGCAGCACGGGCGGACTCGGCGCGGTCTGGGATCTGGCCGCCGACTCGGCGCCCGCGACCGTCCTGCCGGTCCTGCCCGCCACCGCCGATGTGGTGCCACTGGCCCCGGTGAACGCCCGCGTGGTGCGGCTGGATTCCGCCCGCCGCGTCAAGCGCACCCTGCTGCTCACGGTGCGGTCCGGCACGGCTCCGGATACAGTGGCGCGCTTCGAATCCGACCTGATGGCCATGCCCGCGCACATCTCGGCCATCCGGTCCTGGTCGCTGAGCCGGGTGCCGGGCCACGGCCGCTGGACCCATGTGTGGGAGCAGGAGTTCGCCGACCCGGACGGGCTCAATGGCGACTACCTGCTGCATCCCTACCACTGGACGCACGTGGATCGCTGGTTCGACGGCGAGATCCCTGATTCCATCGTGGAACCGGCGATCGCGCACCTGTACCGCTGGGCCGACGGCCCGGTGCTGGGGAACTGAGCGAGCGGTGCTGCCGAACTGATCAGCTGGGGTCGCGCAGCCGCTGTTTGAGCACCTTGCCGCCGGCATTGCGCGGGAGGTCGTCGACGAAGACGATCTCCCGCGGCACCTTGTAGCCGGCCAGGCGCGAGCGCGACCACTCGATGAGGGCGGCCGGATCGGTCGCGGCCCCGTCGGCGGGCACCACGACTGCGCGGCCGACCTCGCCGAGCCGCTCGTCGGGGATGCCGATCACCGCGACATCGCGAATATCCGGGTGCTGCAGCAGGACTCGCTCGATCTCGGCCGGGTAGGCATTGAAGCCGCCGACGATGAACATGTCCTTGAGCCGGTCGGTGATGCGCAGGTAGCCGTCGTGGTCGAGGGTGCCGATATCGCCGGTGCGCAGGTAGCCGTCCGCGTCGATGGCGGCGGCGGTGGCCTCGGGGTCGTCGAGGTAGCCGAGCATGACATTCGGGCCCTTGACGGTGATCTCGCCGGGTTCGCCCGGCGCCAAGGGTGTGCCGTCGCGGTCGAGGATGCGGATCTCACTGCCGGGCAAAGTCTTTCCGACCGTGCCCGCGACCAGTTCGGTCGGAGCGTCGGGCGGGCAGATGGAGACGACGCCGATGGATTCGGTGAGGCCGTAGGCGGTGAAGACGTAGGGGACGCGCAGATCCTCGCGAATGCGCCGCACCAGTTCGGTGGGGATGGTCGCGCCGCCGGTCCCGGCCAGGCGCAACGAGCCCAGCAGGTAGTGATCGTGATCGGCGGCCAGCAGGTCGGCGAAAAGCGTTGGCGGCCCGGCGAGCACGGTGATCCGCTCGGTCTCGATGAGCTGCAGCGCCCGGGCGGCGTCGAAGCGCTCCGTCGGAACCATGGTCGCGGTGCGCAGCAGGCAGGCCAGGATGCCCGCCTTGTACCCGAAGGTGTGCGAGAACGGGTTCACCAGCAGATACCGGTCGCGCGGGCGCAGCGTCACCGCATCGGCCCACTGCGCGAGCACCTCCAGTGTCTGCCGGTGCGTGGCGAGCACGCCCTTGGGTGCGCCGGTGGTGCCGGAGGTGAACAGGATGTCGGACACCGACTCCGGATCCACCTGGGCGCTGCGCTCGACCGCGGACTGCGGCTCGATCACGGTGCCGGGAGCCAGAAATCCCGCCCAGGAGCTGATGTCCCAGCCGCCCGCGTTCTCGCCGCGGGCGTCATCGAGCAGAATGACATGTTCCAGATCCGGTAGGGGACGGCCGGATTCGGCCAGCATGGCCGGATAGTCCGCGCCCAGGAACTCCTGGACCGTGCACACCGCCTTGACGTGGCTGCGGGCCAGCACCTCCGCGGTTTCCGCGCCACGCAGCCGGGTGCTGATCGGCACCAGAGTCGCTCCCGCACCGAGCATTCCGAGCGCGGTCACGATCCAGCGCACGCTGTTGGGGGCCCACATGCCCACCCGGTCACCGGGTTCGAGCCCCGACGCCATGGCCGCCCGGGTCACCGCGGCGACATCCTCGGCGAGTTCGGCGAACGTCAGCCGCCCCGCCGGCCCGGCAATGGCCACCGCCTCCGGATAGCGCCGCGCCCGGTCCGCCACCAGCGCCGGAATGGTCGTCACCGGCCCGGCCGCGGAGCTGCCGCCCGAGTGCCGCCGATCCATCCGCCCATCCTGCCCCAACCCGCAGTCCGCGTAGCCCATTTTCGAAGTGCCATCCCGCTGACCGGGCGTGCTGTTCCGCCTCTCCGAGACTTCAGCGCACGGTTTGGGAGCCGTTGCCGGTTTCGCACGCGTGCCGGCGGTCAGGAGCGCCACCGATTTTGGGGGTCCCCGGGGAGTTACCACGGTCCGCGCGAGATCAGTTGTCGCGTTGGGCAACGGAGACGGGTGTGAGTGTCGGTCTTTTCATTCCGCTGATCGGGATGGGAGTTGGGTGTGGGCGCGCTCACCCGGCACGCTCGTTGAAGTGGTCCCGTAGGGGGACGGGATGGATATTGCCCGGCAGGCCGCTCGAGCAGCGGCGGAGCGCTGGAGTGCGAATGAATCCAGGACCTCGAAGGAGTGACATGACGGCCGGAACGGAGCTTGCGCGGCGTCTGGACCTTGCGGCGGGCGCGACCGTTGTCGAACTCGACGGCGCGTGCGGACTGTCGCGAGAGAAGATCGGCGGCAAGGCGTGGAGCATCGACCACATGCGGGCCCTCGGGCTGCCGGTGCCGCCCGCGTTCGTCATCACCACCGACGGCTGGGCCGACTACACGCGCCGCGGCGCCATCGCCGATGAGATCTGGGCACAGGTGCTCGACGGCATCGCCATGATCGAGCGCGGCACCGGCCGTCGCTTCGGGTCGGCGGAGCGCCCGCTGCTGGTGTCGGTGCGCTCGGGTGCGGCCATCTCCATGCCCGGCATGATGGACACCGTCCTGAACCTCGGCATGACCGACGTGGTGCAGCAGGCGCTGGCCGTGGAGACCAGCAATCCGGCCTACGCGCAGGACACCCGGCAGCGCTTCGTGCACCAGTACCGCGAGACCGTGCTCGGCGACGCGAACGGCGCGGTCCCGGCCGATCCGTGGGACCAGCTGCGCGGTGCGATCGAGGCCGTGTTCCGGTCCTGGGATTCCGCGCGCGCCAAAACCTATCGCGCCAACCGCGGCGTGCCCGACACCCTGGGCACCGCGGTCACCGTGCAGGCCATGGTGTTCGGCAACCTCGACGAATTGTCCGGCACCGGTGTGCTTTTCAGCCGCAACCCCAATACCGGCGACGGCCCCGTCTACGGTGAGTGGCTGGTCGGCGGGCAGGGCGAGGACGTGGTGTCCGGCCGCCTGACCCCGCGCCCGCTCGACGAGCTGGCCGCCACCCAGCCCGCGGTGCACGAGCGGCTGATCGCCGCCGCCCAGCTGCTCGAGCACGACGGCCGCGATCTGCAGGACGTGGAGTTCACCGTCGAATCCGGCACCCTGTGGCTGCTGCAGTCGCGTCCGGCCAAGCGCTCGGCGCGGGCCGCGGTGCGTACCGCGGTCGCCATGGTCGAGGAGGGGCTGATCAGCGCCGACGAGGCCCTGGACCGGGTCACCGCCGACCAGGTGCGCGAGGTGCTGCGCCCCGCCTCCGGCGACACCGGCGGTCAGGAGCCCCTCGCCCGCGGCGAATCGGCCTGTCCCGGACTGGCTTCCGGCGTCGTCGTGACCGATCCCGACGAGGCCGAGGCACGCGCCGAGGCGGGCGAGGACGTCATCCTGGTGCGTCCCACCACCAGCCCCGACGATCTGCACGGCATGATCGCCGCGCGGGCCATCGTCACCGAATTGGGCGGCACCACCTCGCATGCCGCGCTGGTCAGCCGGGAACTCGGCCGCCCGTGCGTGGTCGGCTGCGGGCCCGGCGTGGTCGCCGCGCTGACCGGCAGGTCCGTCACCGTCGACGGCGGGGCCGGGCTGGTGCTGCCCGGCGAGGTCGTCGCCAAGCCGGTCGAGCAGGCCGTTCTCGACGATGTGCGCCAGCTCGCCCAGTGGGCGGGCGTGACCGGCGAGCAGCTCGCCGACCGCCTCGAAAACCGCACTGTCGCAGCGGAAGCCGCCGAGGCCGCCACCGAGAACGCCGAGCAGGAAGAGGTTTCCGTGAACGCTCCCGTCACCGAGCTGGCCGTGCTGCGGCTGGTCGGCATCAAGGGCCGGGTGAACGCCGACAATCTGGCCGCCAGCCTGTTCGCCGACACCGCCGAGATCGACTCCTGCTGTGCGGGTTTGGTGACCGCGGGCTACTGCGCCGCCACCCCGGCCGGCTTCCGCATCACCCCAGAGGGCCGCCCGCGCCTGGAGCAACTGCTGGCCGAGGAGCGCGCGACCGTCGACGCGGCCGCCATGACCGCCGCCTACGACGAGTTCTGCGTCTTCAACGGCGACCTCAAGGTGATCATCACCGACTGGCAGATGAAGGACCCGGCCACGGTCAACGATCACGCCGACGCCGAGTACGACGCCTCGGTGCTGGGCCGGCTCAACGAGACTCACCAGCGCCTGCGCCCGCTCATCGGCCGGCTGGGCGGGCTCGCCCCGCGCCTGTCCCGCTACCTGGACCGCCTCGACCGCGCCGTCGAGCGCATCGCCGAGGGCGACCACACCTACGTGGCCCGGCCCATCATGGACAGCTACCACACCGTCTGGTTCGAGCTGCACGAAGACCTGATCGGCCTGTGCGGCCTGACCCGCGCGGAAGAGGCGGCGGCCGGCCGTGCCCACTGAGCCCGTTGTGACCACCGAGCCTGTCGTGACCACTGATTCCATGCCCTCCCGCTGGATCGACTTCGCCCAGATCGACAATGTGCGCGACCTGGGCGGGCTCCCCGTAACCGGCGGCGGCACCACACGTTTCGGCATCGTCCTGCGCTCCTCCACGCTGCAGCAGGCCACCCGTGACGACCTGTCGCACCTGGTCGAGAAGCTGGGCCTGCGCACGGTCATCGACCTGCGCCTGCCCGACGAGGTGGAGCGCGAGGGCTACGGGCTGATCGCCGACTCCGGCCTGCGCATCGCCAACCTGCCGATCCGCAAGTCGCCGCAATCCTCGCTGGCCGCACGGGATCTGGTCCCCGACAAGACCCGCATCGACCTGACCGAGCTGTACGGTCAGCTGCTCGGCGGCAGTGGCGAGCACATCGTCGAGGCGGTTCGCCTCATCGTCGATCCGGATCGCCACTCGGTGCTGTTCCATTGCGCCGCAGGCAAAGACCGCACCGGCGTGCTCGCCGCGGTCCTGCTGGACTCGGTCGGGGTCCCCGCCGAGGCGATCGCCCACGACTACGCCCTCACCAACGAGCGCATCCAGAAGGTCCGCGACCGACTCGACGCGCTCCCGTCCTACGAGGGCCTGCCACAGACCAATACGGGCATCCTGGCCGTCTCCCCGGAGGTCATGCTCGGCTTCCTGAGGAACCTGCGTGCCGAGCACGGCGGGGCTGCCAACTGGCTACTCGCCAATGGACTTTCGGAGTCCGAACTCCAGCGGCTCCGCGAGGTTCTGGTCGTCGCCTAGGCCTCGGGTCCCGGTCGCTACCTCAGGTCCGGTCGCTCCAGCGTGCGGCAGCAGCGACCGGACCCCCGCCGGGAGGCCGCCGCTCGCGGCAGCCTCCCGGACGAAACTCTCCAGCGTCGCCCGGAACGCCCCGGCGGCGTGCGTGGGTGTGACGTCCTTGCGATGGGCGAGCGCGACCGTCCGGTGCAGTCCGTGGGACTCGCGCCCGCCGTCGCCCGACAGCGGAATCCCGCGCAGCCCGGGCCGTCCGGCCAGCACCGTGGACGGGACGACCGCGATCCCGAGCCCCACCTCCACGAACCGCAGCACGGCATCCATCTCGCCGCCCTCGACCGCGAAGCGGGGTTCGAACCCCGCCTCCCGGCAGGCCCCGATGGTCGCCTCCCGCAGGTCGTAGCCCGGCCGGAACATCACCAGCGGCCGATCCCGCAGATCCGTGATCCGCAGGTGCGGACGCTGGGGCAGCGAACTGTCGTCGACCCTGGCGGTGACCACCAGGTCCTCACGCAGGATCGGCGTGGTGGCCAGCGGGGTGTCCTCGCCCAGGGGCAGGATCACCAGCGCCGAATCGAGTGCGCCCCTGGTCAATTGCCGCACCAGATCCCGCGACCCGCCCTCCTCCACCAGCAGCCTGATCCCCGGATACGCGTCGTGATACCGCCGCAGCGCATCGGCCAGCAGCCCCGAACACAGCGACGGCGTCGCCCCGAGCCGAACCCGCCCCCGTCGCAGCCCCGCGAGCTCCTGCACCTCCAGCCGCGCGGTATCCACATCCGCCAGAATCCGGGTAGCCAACGGCAACAACGCCTCACCTGCCGGAGTCAGCGTGATATTCCCCCGCGCCCGGCTGAACAGCGAAGCCCCGAGCTCGGTCTCGAGTGTCCGAATCTGCTTCGACAACGATGGCTGCGCGACCCCCAGCGCATCGGCCGCCCTGGTGAAATGCCTGGCCTGCGCCACAGCCAGGAAGTACGACAACTGCTGCAACTGCACAGTCGATAGCCTAGAACTATGAACTCCGCCATTCCGATTCCGAGTCGATGATCACGAAGACTCGTGCTCTCGAGCGGGGGCTGGTGGCGTATCGGGCGTGTGGTCGCTGCGTGGTGCGGACCGCCGACGGCCGTTGATCGAGAAGACCGCAATTTCCCGTTCCGGCGGCCCCGTCCACGCCGTACTCTCGAATGGCATTGCCTCATGAGCGAGAAACCAACCGGTTACGAATTCAGGAGGTCGACATGCAAACCCAGGACAAGATCAGCACGGGAATGTTCCGTATCGATCTGGACAGGTTCTTCATGGAGCAGGCGCGCCGCGTGGTGTCAGGTCTCGGCGATGGACGCGATGACCACCAGCCGCAGACCGAGCAGCGTGAGGTGACCATCACCCGGAGCCCGGACAAGAGCGAGGTATTCGACCGCTGGATCCGGCAGTCGCTGAAGGACCCCCACGGCGCGAGAGCGACCATCACGATCACCGAACTGGACAGCCATGGGGAGCCCGTGCTGGCGATCAGTCTGATAAATGCCTGGACTCGCTCGTGGAACGTTCCCTCGCTCGAGGCCGGCAACGCCGGGCCGGCGAACGAGACCGTCACTCTCTCCTGCGACAGGATGAAAATCGAGCAGTTCTAGCCGGCGGCGCACCAACCGTCACATGAGCTGTGCACGGTCACGAACTCGACGATCAGATCCCAGCCGGCGGTCTCGACATCCACGAGGCCGCCGGGCTGGGGTCTCGGGCCACCCCGGGCATCGGTGTGCAGGCGCCGCTCTCGTCTCCGCGGCCGGGCGATGACGTGTCCGGCAGGCCTTCACAACACCTCGAATACTCTTCCGGCGATTCTTGATTCGAATAATCGCTGATGTGGGAGGGTGCGGCCCATGCTGATCGAATACGGGGTGTGGGTCACGCGATTGGCGCTCGCCGTGGTGTTCGGGTTGTCGGCCTGGGGGAAACTGGCCGATCGCGCCGGTACGCGGCAGGCGGTGGGGGAGTTCGAGGTGCCGGTACGGTGGGTGCCCGCCGTGGCGTGGGGGCTGCCGGTCGCCGAGGCGGTGTTGGCGGTCGGCGTCGTCCTGCCGTGGACGGCCGTCGCGGGGGCAGTCGGCGCGCTGCTCCTGCTGACGGTGTTCACGGTGGTCATGGTCGGCTTGTTGCGGCGCGGCAAGCGCCCCTCGTGCTCATGCTTCGGTGCGGCGAGCACGACGCCGATCGGCGCGCGCAGCATCGTGCGCAACGGCGTGCTGATGGCGCTCGCGGCGTCGGTCGTGTGGGGCGGGTTGGCCCGTCCCTCGGTGCCCGCCGGCCTGGCTGCCGATGGCGCGACCGAGCTCGCCCTCGGTGCGCTGCTGTGCGGGGTCCTGGCGTGGCTGGTCGGCCAGGTCGGCGCGCTGCGGCGCCGGCTGGACGAGCAGGCGCTCTCGACGCTGGGCGCCGAGGGCCTGCCGGTCGGCTCGGTCGCGCCGGAGTTCGAGTTGCTCGATATCGCGGGCGCCCGCACGAACCTCGCGGACCTGCTCTCGGACGGCCGGGGAGTGCTGCTGGTGTTCGTGCACCCGGGCTGTGAGATGTGCGCCGCGCTGGCCCGTGAGCTGCCGCGGTGGCGGGCGCGCACGGCCATGACCATGGTCGTCGTCGGGAACGGCGATGCCGATGAGCAGGCCGTTTGGGGCGCCGAACAGGGTCTGGGCGAGATCCCGTCGCTGGTGCAGCAGGGCAACGAGGCGGCGCTGCGATATCGCGTCCGCGGTACACCGTCGGCTGTGCTGATCGACGCCGAGGGCCGGGTCGCCGCGCCCGTTGCGCGGGGCGCTATCGCGATTCGTGAGTTGATATTCGCCGGGAGATCGATCCGAGCCCAGCTTTCCTCTCGAAGCAACGGCCACCACGCCGCCAACCAGGGCCAGAACTGACCCGTCGGTCCGGTTACCGCCGCCGGAAACCGGCTGGAAGTCCAAATCGATTGCCGCACAGAGAATTTCGTGTACACAGCGCTCTCGCGCCGATACGATGCTGAGTGCATCGATGCAGAACCGCGTACGAATCCCATCCACTACTTCTGGCAGGGAGATGTCATGGCGGACTTCGCATTCACCGATTACTCCGGCAAGGAATTCATCATCCGGCTCAATAACGAGCAGCGCATCGCGGAAGCGCGTCGGATCCTGTCTGGAGAAGAGCAGATGTCGATCCATGTCATGGGACGCATCAGGAAACAGGTGGCCGACTACAACCCGGGTTGGAGCTTCCACCTCGACCCCGACACGATCACCTTCTTCACTATGGCGATCGAGGTCTGCGACTCGGCTATCTCCTACCTCGAGGACCATCTGGACGAGGCTTGCGGCGCTTTCCTGCCGGGTTGCTTCTGGTGTCCGTGGTCGTCCCGACTCACCCGAGAGATCCGCTGATCGCGACGCCGTCGGCGGCGGACCCCGGCCGAGTGCACTCGGCCGGGGTCCGCTGGTTCAGCCTCCGTGTGACATCGTTCACGGGCCGCATTCACTACTTGCGGTAGTAATCCCGGTCGCAGCTCGGTGCATAGGCCAGGGTCATGGAGACCAGAGCGTTGGGGACTTGGACCGGGGGCGCGGAGCGGACGTAGCTTCCGCTGGTGGCTGTCGCAATACCTGAGCTCTACCGGACGACGGTGGGCAAGAAGGCCGTGATGGCGGTGACCGGGGGCATCCTGGTGCTTTTCCTCATCGCCCACATGGCCGGGAATCTCAAAGTGTTTCTGGGGGCGTCGGAATTCGATCACTACGCCGAGTGGTTGCGGACGGTTGGTGAGCCCGCGGTGCCTCGGCGGGGGTTGCTGTCGGCTGTGGAGGTCGTGCTCGCGGTGAGCGTGATCCTGCACATGTGGTCGGCGGTCTCGCTTGCGCGTACGGCGCGGCGCGCCAGGCCGGTCGGGTACGCGGCGAAGAAGAAGTCTCATGCGCAGGGTTATGCCGTTCACACCATGCGGTGGGGCGGGGTGATCATCGCGCTGTATCTCGTCTGGCATCTGCTGGATCTGACCTTCGGCGCGGTGAATCCCGTGGGCCGCAACGCGACTCCGTACGAGAAGGTGGTCGCCGACTTCGCGCCGTCCCACTGGTACGTCACGCTCTTCTACGTTGTCGCCGTGGTCATGGTGGGTCTGCACCTGCGCCACGGCATTCGCAGTGCCGCCCGGACCCTGGGTCTGGCCGGGGCTCGCGGTTACGACCTGCTCGCGGCCGCCGTCTCGATCCTGTTGGTCGCCGGTTTCCTGGCCGTCCCGATCGCTGTCTCCTTCGGATGGGTGAAATAGCCATGAATGACAGTCTTTTCCGCATCGGCGAGCCGATCGCCGACACCAGAGCGCCGGGCGGGCCGATCGCCGAGCGCTGGACCACCCGGAAGTTCGAGGCCAAGCTGGTCAATCCCGCGAACAAGCGCAAGAAGACGGTCATCGTCATCGGCACCGGGCTGGCCGGCGGCTCGGCGGGGGCCACGCTGGGGGAGCAGGGCTATCGCGTGATCCAGTTCTGTTTCCAGGATTCGCCGCGGCGGGCGCACTCGATCGCCGCGCAGGGCGGGATCAATGCCGCCAAGAATTACCGCAATGACGGTGACAGCGTGCACCGGCTGTTCTACGACACGGTCAAGGGCGGCGACTACCGGTCGCGCGAGTCGAATGTGCACCGGCTGGCGGAGATCTCGACGCAGATCATCGATCAGTGTGTGGCGCAGGGTGTTCCGTTCGCGCGGGAGTACGGCGGCCTGCTCGACAATCGGTCGTTCGGCGGCGCGCAGGTCTCGCGCACCTTCTACGCCCGCGGCCAGACCGGGCAGCAGCTGCTGCTGGGCGCATATCAGGCGCTGCTGCGGCAGGTCGACGCGGGCACCGTGGAACTGCATGCGCGGCACGAGATGCTCGACCTGATCATGGTGGACGGGGTGGCGCGGGGCGTGGTCGTGCGCGACCTGGTCACCGGCGCGATCCGGTCCTACACGGCCGACGCCGTGGTGCTGGCCTCCGGCGGGTACGGCAACGTCTACTTCCTGTCGACCAATGCCATGGGCTCGAATGTCACGGCCTCGTGGCGGGCGCACAAGCACGGCGCGTACTTCGCCAATCCCTGCTTCACACAGATTCATCCGACCTGCATCCCGGTCTCGGGCGAGCACCAGTCGAAACTGACGCTCATGTCGGAGTCACTGCGCAACGACGGCCGGGTGTGGGTGCCCAAAAACGTTGGGGACCAACGCAAGCCCGGCGATGTACCCGAGCCCGAGCGCGACTACTACCTGGAACGCATCTATCCGGCCTTCGGCAATCTGGTGCCGCGCGACATCGCCTCCCGCGCGGCCAAGAACGTCTGCGACGAGGGGCGCGGAGTCGGGCCGGGCGGGCTCGGCGTCTATCTCGATTTCGCCGACGCCATCGGGCGGCTCGGCGTCGATGCGGTGAAAGCCAAGTACGGCAACCTTTTCACGATGTACGAGCGGATCACGGGCGAGAACCCGTACGAGATGCCCATGCGCATCTACCCCGCCGTGCACTACACCATGGGCGGGCTGTGGGTGGACTACGACCTGCAATCCACCATTCCGGGACTGTTCGTGATCGGGGAGGCCAATTTCTCCGACCACGGCGCCAACCGGCTCGGGGCCTCCGCGCTCATGCAGGGCCTGGCCGACGGATATTTCGTCCTGCCGGCCACCCTCGGCGACTATCTCGCCCGCGGTCCGGTCGGGGAGGTGCCGGCCGCCGCGATCGCGGCCGCCGAGGCCCGGGTCACCGCGATGATCGACGGACTCCTGTCCATCCGGGGCGACCGCACCGTCGACTCCTTCCACCGCGAGCTCGGCCACCTCATGTGGGAGTACTGCGGCATGGAACGGACCGAGGCGGGACTGCGCAAGGCGCTGGCCCTGATTCCCGCACTGCGCGCGGAGTTCTGGGAGCGCGTCAACGTGCCGGGCTCCGGCGATGACCTCAACCAGTCGCTGGAGCGCGCGGGCCGGGTGGCCGACTTCCTGGAGCTGGCCGAGCTCATGGTCATCGACGCCCTGCACCGCACCGAATCGGCGGGCGGCCACTTCCGGGCCGAGTCGCGGACCGAGGACGGTGAGGCGCGCCGCGACGACGAGAACTTCTCCTATGTCGCCGCATGGGAATGGAACCAGGATGAGCCACCGACGCTGCACCGGGAAGCGCTGAGCTACGAGTACGTCCAGCCCAGCACGCGGTCCTACAAGTAAGAACGGAATCGAGAATGAAACTCACCCTGCGTATCTGGCGGCAGCGGAACTCCCGCGACAAGGGCGGGATGGTCGACTACGGCGTGGAGGTCTCGCCCGACGCGTCGTTCCTGGAAATGCTCGACGTCCTCAACGAACGGCTCACCGGCGCCGGCGAGGAGCCCATCGCCTTCGACCACGACTGCCGCGAGGGCATCTGCGGCGCGTGCTCACTCGTCATCGACGGCACTCCGCACGGCCCCGAGCAGGCCACCACCACCTGCCAGCTCCACATGCGGAAGTTCGCCGACGGCGACACGATCACCGTGGAACCGTGGCGGGCCAAGGCTTTTCCGGTCATCAAGGACCTGATGGTCGACCGCTCGGCCTTCGACCGGATCATCCGGGCGGGCGGCTACATCACCGCGCCGACCGGCGCCGCACCCGAGGCGCACTCGATCCCGGTCCCGAAACCCGACGCCGACCTAGCCTTCCAGGCCGCCGAATGCATCGGCTGCGGCGCGTGCGTGGCCGCCTGCCCCAATGGTTCGGCCATGCTCTTCACCGCCGCCAAGGTCACCCACCTCGGTCTCCTGCCGCAGGGACAGCCGGAGCGCCATTCCCGCGTCGTCGGCATGCTCGATGCCCACGACGATGCGGGCTTCGGCGGCTGCACCAACACCGGCGAATGCACCCTCGCCTGCCCGAAGGAGATTCCGCAGGACGTCATCGGCCGCCTGAACAAGGACTTCCTCCGCGCTGCGAGAAGGGCCCGCTGACCCCGTGATGTGGCCGCGCAGGAGAGAGATCCGATCAGCGCGTCTCGATCATGATCTTGCCTGCTTCACCGGGTACGACGAGCGGGAGCAGGCGTTCGGCCTCGTCGCGGACAGCGGCCTCGGTGGCATGGGTAAGGGGATGCCAGGGCATGATCCGAATCGTGGAGCCGTCCAGATCCCAACGGCCGTGGACGAATCCGTCGACGAGATACATGGGCACTCCGCCTGAGGCGATCTTGGCGATGCGGGCGCGGTCGGCGTCGCTGATGATGCGGCTGCGGTCGCGGTGGCCGAGGCAGGCATTGTCGAAGGCGGGGAGGAAGCGGACGGGGGCGGGGAGTTCGGCGTCGGCGATCGGGGCGTCCGGGAGGTCGAAGAGTTCGCGGCCCGAGTCATCGTGCAGGACACGGAGTTCCGGGCGCAGGCGGGCGATCACCGCTGCCAGCCGGGTGACGCCCGCGAATTCCTGGATGTCGGCGGCGGTGGCCGGGCCGTAGGCGGCCAGATAGCGGCGGACGAGGGTATTCGGGCGCGGGCCCTCGGCCAGGGGCGCGCCTATCGCCTCCTCGGCCGGCGACACTGAGACCGAGCGACCGCGCCACGCGCCCCACCCACCCGCGGCGGGATCGTGTACCAGCGGGTGGATGACGCCGAGCGCGTGGACCAGGGCGCGCGGTTCACGGCCCGGGAAGCGTGCGGACAGCCGCTTGCCGAGGTCGCGGCGGGAAATGGTGGCGCCGGTCAGCAGTTCTGTTCCGGCCGAGGCCAATTCGGCGATATCGAGGCCCTCCACCGCATCCCGGAGGTGGACCGAGCGGAGCGTGGGCTCGATCGCCGGTCGGACCGTCGGGTACAGCCAGCGGTAGTCCTGGGCGTCCGTCAGATGGACGGTACGGCGAATCGTGGTGGCGCGCACCACGGTTCGCTCACGCAGCAGCGTGGTCAGATTCTCGTGGCGGAAATCGGTGAGGCGCGACCACAACCCCACATAGGGCCAGTTCGGTTCCTGCGCCTGCACCGCGACCAGATGCCGGACCAGCTCGGCGGCGGGCATGGCGACCCGTTCGTTCAACTTCTGACGCAGCAGCAGCGTGCGGTTCAGGGTTCGCAGCGAGAGTCCCGGCATGGGTCCATTGTCGAATGGAAGTAGGACAGTTAAGGTCCTATATGGAGGACGGGTATGGGCACGGTGACAGCGGGGGAGTTCCGGCACATCTACGACCCCAGCGAGCCGGATCAGTGCTGGTACATCAATGATCACACCCTGGTCCAGGACGTCGGCGGGCGCTGGCACCTGTTCGGCATCACCCATCCCGAGCCCGCCGACCCCTTCGACGAGACCGAGTTCGCGCACGCCACCGCCGACGACCCGCACGGCCCGTGGACCAAGCATTCCGCCGCGCTGACGGTGGACCGCGAGCGCGGCGAGACCCACCTGTGGGCCCCCTTCGTGGTGCGCGACGGCGACACCTACTTCATGTTCTACGACGGCGGCGGAACCGACCGCACCGCAACGGGTATGGGCCTGGCCACCTCCACCGACCTGTTCCACTGGACCCGGCATCCGGGCGGCCCGGTCTTCCGCGACGGCTACGACGCCCGCGACCCCATGGTGCTGCGGGTGGCCGGACAGTGGGTCATGTACTACTGCGCGACCAGCGCCCCCACCGGAGGCAACCACGTCGTCGCCTACCGCACCAGCCCGGACCTGGTGCACTGGAGCGAGCGCCGCATCGCCTTCACCGACCCGGCGACCGGAACCGGCGCGGGTAACACCGAATCGCCGTTCGTGCTCCGCCACGCCGGCGCCTGGTATCTGCTGATCGGTCCGCGCCCCGGCTACGTCGGCACCGAGATCTTCCGCGGCGACAACCCTTTTCACTTCGACGCGTCCGGCCGCGTGGGGCAGGTGCCCGCCCACGCGGCCGAGGTGATCACCCACGAGGACACCCTCTGGATCACCCACGCGGGCTGGGCGCAGGGCGGAGTCGCGCTGGCCCGCTTGCACTTCCCACGCTGAGACGGCCCGGCCCGCGTTCACCCCGAAAATCCGATTTCGGGCGCGGCGTGCGGCCTGAACTGGAATTCTGAACGGAGTCGAGAGTCCACCCAGTGCGGGGAGGCAGGCAGTATGGCCCGAATCGGCGTGATCAGCTTTTCCGACGGCCGCGACTACGTGCACGGCGGCATCGTCGGATTCATCCGGACCGCGGAGGACCGGCTCGTCACCGAGCTGACCGCGGCCGGGCACATCGTGATTCGCGGTGTGCAACCCATCGGCGGCAACGACCAGGCGGTGCGGGTGGCCCGGCAGGTGGAGGCGGCCGGGGTGGACCTGACCGTGCTGCACTACGCGGTGTGGGCGTTCCCGCACTTCACCATGCTGGCCGCGGGCGCGCTGCGCGGGCCGCTGCTGCTGCTGTCCAATGTCGACCCGGTACAGCCGGGCATGGTGGGCATGCTGGCCGCGGGCGGCGCGCTGGATCAGATCGGCCGCGCGCACGCCCGGCTGTGGGGCGATCCCGCCGATCCGGACCTGATCGCGGCCATCGGGGAACGCGCTCGCGGTGCGGCGGCGGTGGCCGGCCTGCGGGGCAGCACCTTCGGGCGCATCGGCGGGCGACCCATGGGCATGAACACCGCGGTCGCCAATACCGATCAGTGGCAGCGGGTGTTCGGCATCGATGTCGAGGAGATCGACCAGTGGGAGATCGTGCGCCGCGCCGAACTCGCCGACGCCGGTGAGGCCCGGGCGGCGCGAGAATGGCTGGAGCGCAATACCGCCGGGGTCCACTACGACGGCGGCAAGCTGACCCCGGAGCTGCTGGAACGGCAGCTGCGCTCGTACCTGGCCATGCGGGATCTGATCGCGGAGTGGCGGCTGGACTTCTCCGGCATCAAGGGACAGCCGGAGCTCACCCAGTACTTCGCCACCATGGACATCACCGAGGCGTTCCTCAACGACCCCTACGACTGGAACGGGCCCAAACAGCCCCACGTGTGCGCCACCGAGGCGGATATGGACGGGGCGCTCACCATGCAGCTGCTCAAGCAGATAGCGGGCACGCCGGTGCTCTTCGCCGATGTCCGGCACTATCACGCCGACCGCGACATCTGGGATCTGTGCAATTCCGGCCAGCACGCCACCTGGTACGCGGCGCGCAGCGACGATCCGGCCGAGAACCTGGCCCGGGTGCACCTGTATCCGGAGGTGTTCTTCTTCCCGGCCGGCGGCGCGTCGGTGCATCACCTGGCCGCGCCCGGGCAGATGACGCTGGCCCGGCTCACCCGCCGCGACGGCGCCTACCGTATGCAGCTGATGCTCGGCGAGTTCGAGACCTACGACCCGGCCACCAACGAATCGCTGATGAAACAGTCCACCTGGGAGTGGCCGCACGCCTTCGCCCGCCTGGACGCCGACGCCGGGGACTTCCTGTCCCGCTTCGGCGCCAATCACATTCACGCCGTGCCGGGCGACCAGCGCGCCACCGTCCGCGCGGCCTGCGAAATGCTCGATGTCACGCTCGACGAATTCAGCCGGGCGAGCTGACATGTTCCTCGGCATCGATATCGGCACCTCCGGATCCAAGGGCGTCCTGGTCGACCACGCGGGCACGGTCGCGATGAGAGCCGAACGACCGCACCGGGTTTCGACGCCCCGCCCGGGCTGGGTGGAGCACGACGCGGAGACGGTGTGGTGGGCCGACTTCGCGGCCATCACCCGCGAACTGGTGGCGGCCGCCGACGGCGAACCCCTCGAGGGGCTCGCGGTGAGCGGCATCGGGCCGTGCCTGCTGCCCGCCGACGCTGTCGGCCGCCCCTTGCGGCCCGCCATCCTCTACGGGGTCGACACGCGCGCCGGCAACGAAATCGAGGAACTGAACGCGGAATTGGGCGCGCAGACCGTGCTGGAGCGCTGCGGCTCGCCGCTCACCAGTCAGGCGGTCGGGCCGAAGCTGCGCTGGCTCATCCGCCACGAGCCGCAGGTGTGGCGGGCCACCCGGATGCTGTTGATGGCGAGCTCGTTTCTGGTCCATCGCCTCACCGGCCGCCACGTCCTGGACCATCAATCCGCCAGCCAGTGCGTGCCCATGTACGACCTGATGGCCCGCGAATGGGCCGTGGACTGGGCCGAATCCGTCGCACCCGGCCTGCGACTACCCGAATTGGCCTGGCCCACCGAGATAGTCGGCCGGGTCACCGCCGAGGCCGCCGCGGCCACCGGCCTGCCCGCCGGGCTGCCGGTCACCACCGGCACCATCGACGCCTGGGCCGAGGCCGCCGGTGTCGGCGTCCGCGCCCCCGGCGACTGCATGATCATGTACGGCACCACCATGTTCCTCACCCAGGTGCTGACCGACCCCCGCCCCCAGCCCGGCCTCTGGACCACCTGCGGAACCTGGCCCGGCACATACACGTCCGCCGCCGGCATGGCCACCTCCGGCGCGATCACCGACTGGCTGCGCACCCTCACCGGCGGCGACTTCTCCGAACTCGTCGACGAGGCCGCCCACGTTCCGCCGGGCAGCCGCGGGCTGCTGGTGCTGCCCTACTTCGCTGGCGAACGCACGCCCCTGTTCGATCCTGACGCCCGTGGCGTGATCGCCGGTCTCACCCTCACCCACCAGCGCGCCGACCTCTACCGCGCGGTCCTCGAGGGCATCGGCTACGGCGTGCGGCACAACCTCGAGGCCATGGCCGCCGCGGGGACTCCCGCCACCCGGCTGGTGGCCGTGGGCGGCGGCACCAAGGGCGGCCTGTGGACCCGCATCGTCTCCGACATCACCGGCCTGCCCCAGCAGCTCCCGGCCGACACGGTCGGTGCGGCCCTGGGCGACGCCCTGCTCGCCGCCGAATCCCTGGGCCTGGACACCGCCGACTGGAATCCGATCATCACCACGGTCGAACCCGACCCGTCGGTCACCGCCCACTACGCCCCGTACTACCGCCACTACCGATCCCTTTACGACGCAACGAAAGCCACCGCCCACTTCCTCGCCCGGGAGCAGCACCGCGCCGCCCCGTGACATCCGCTAGGGTCCGGCGGGGAAGGGCAGGTGGATGACTCGATATCACCGCATCGCGGCGCAGGACCTCGGCCGCCTCGGGGCGCTCAGCGACGGGATCTTCGCTGTGGCAATGACATTGCTGGTGCTGGATCTGCACGTGCCCGCGGGCGAGGCGTGGCACGAGCGCTCGCTGTGGAGCGCGGGCGCGGTCTCCGACGAGCAACCGGTCTGGCATGCGCTCACCCACGTGGGCCCGCAGTTCCTCATCTGCCTGCTGGGTTTCCTCACCCTCGGCATGTTCTGGATCGGCCAGCAGACCCAGCTCAACCTCATGGACCGGGCGGACCGCTCGCTCACCTGGATCCACCTCATGTTCCTGTTCGGAATCTGCCTGGTGCCCTTCGCCACCGCGCTGCTGGCCGCCTTCCCCCAGTCCCGCCTGGCCCTGCTGGTGTACTGGGCCGACCTGCTGTACCTGGGCCTGGTCCAGCTCGCCGCGCTCCGCTACGCGCGTCGCGCCGGTCTGCTCGCCGAGCACACCGGACCCGAGGACCTGACGGCCATCCGCCGCCGCATCGGTATCGTGCAACTGCTGTATGCGGCGGCGGTGGTCCTCTGCCCGATCAGCACCTACCTGAGCATCGGGCTGATCATCGCCCTCCAGGTGAATTCGGCTGTCTCCCCGCCGATTCGCCCGCTCGATCGTTTCTGAGGGCTACTGCGCGGCGGCGAATCCGGCGCGCAGATCGGCGAGGATGTCGTCGATGCCCTCGATACCCACGGCCAGGCGGACCAGGCCGGGGGTGACGCCCGCCGCGAGCTGCTCCTCGGGGGTCAGCTGGGAGTGGGTGGTGGAGGCGGGGTGGATGACGAGGGAGCGGACGTCGCCGATGTTGGCGACGTGGCTGTGCAGGGTGAGGGCTTCGACGAAGCGCTTGCCCGCGTCGACCCCGCCGGCCAGCTCGAAGCCGATGATGGCGCCGACGCCCCTGGGGGCCAGCTGCTTTCCGCGTTCGTACCACGGTGACGACGGCAGGCCCGCATAGGAGACGGCCGTGACCTCGGGGCGCTCGGTGAGGAATTCGGCCACCGCCCGGGCGTTGGCGACGTGCCGTTCGAGGCGCAGGCTGAGGGTCTCCAGGCCCTGGCTGATGAGGAAAGCGTTGAACGGCGAGATGGCCGAGCCCAGATCACGCAGCAGCTGCACCCGCGCCTTGAGCGCGTAGGCGGGTGCGCCGAGATCGGCGTAGACCACACCGTGGTAGCTCGGGTCGGGCTCGGTGAATCCGGGGAAACGTCCACTGCGCCAATCGAAGGCGCCGCCGTCGACGATCACGCCCGCGATGGCCGCGCCGTGCCCGCCCAGATACTTCGTCGCCGAGTGCACGACGATGTCCGCCCCGTGGGCGAGCGGCTGGATGAGATACGGGGTGGCGACGGTGTTGTCGACGATGAGCGGGATCCCGGAACCGTGCGCGACCTCCGCGATGCCGGGAATGTCGAGAATGTGGTTCTGCGGGTTGGACACCGTCTCCCCGTAGAAAGCCTTGGTGTTCGGGCGGATTGCCGCCCGCCACTGGTCGAGGTCGTCCGGATCCTCGACGAAGCTCACCTCGATGCCCAGCCGCGGCAGGGTGTACCGGAACAGGTTGTAGGTGCCGCCGTACAGCCGCGGGCTGGACACGATGTGGTCCCCGGCCCCCGCGAGGTTCAGGATCGCGAAGGTCTCCGCCGCCTGACCCGAGGCCAGCAGCAGCGCGGCCACACCGCCCTCCAGCGCGGCGATCCGCTGCTCCACCGCGTCCTGGGTGGGATTCATGATGCGGGTGTAGATGTTTCCAGGCTCGGCCAGGCCGAACAGCGCGGCGGCGTGGTCGGTGTCGCGGAAGACGTAGGAGGTGGTCTGGTAGATGGGCAGCGCGCGGGCGCCGGTCGCGCCGTCGGGCGTCTGCCCCACGTGGACCTGCTTGGTCTCGAAACTCCAGGCGGCGGTGGGGTCTTCGGGCAGAGCGGATGCGGTCATCGGGGCCTCCGGTGGGTTGGGGACGTGTTCCTACTGGGTGACGAGGGTGGTCTCGACCGGGGTCCGGGCGGTGGTGAGATCCAGGACGGGGCAGTGCTCGTCGACCGCCCGCTGCAATTCGGCGTAGCGCTCGGCGGACTCGGGTCCGGTGATTCGCACGGTCACGCGCACCGCCTGGAATCCGGGGCGGACCGTGTCGTCGAGTCCGAAGAAGCCGCGCACATCGAGATCGCCCTCGGCGTCGACGGCCAGCTCCTCGATGGCCACGCCGAGCCGCTGCGCCCAGAACCGATACGTCACCACCTGGCAGGCGATCAGCGAGGCCAGATACACCTCGACGGGATTCGGCGCGGACCCCGCACCGCCTAGTGACGGCGGCTCGTCCACCCGAACCGTGTACCGCCCCAGGGCAATCGCGCTCCCGACGGTGCCCTCCGGTGTCCCCGCAGCCCGGAATACCACTGTGGCCTGGGCGGGATCCGCGGCCACGGCCCGGCCGGTCGCCTCGACGATATCGTTCAACGGAGTGCTCAGCTCGGTTGTCATACCGCGTGAAGCTACGACCCGGCCACCGGTACCGGCGATGGTTACGCTCGTCGTGAGCGCAATCGCGGCCGTTCGCACGGCCCCGGAGCTACCCGCCGGTCATGTGATGGTTGCCAACTGGTCAACCGTTCGGCAGACAGGGTTGCGCCGGGGTGGTATGAATTCGCGGTGGCATGGACTTTGCGGCTCAGCGAGGACGAAGAAGCTGCGCTGAGTGCGCAGGCGGCGATGGAGGGGCGGTCGAAACACGACATTGCCCGGGACGCCATCCGGACCTATATCACCCGGCACCGGACCTGGGACGACTATCTGTCCGACGGTCCGGTCGTCTACGGGTAGTAGGTGTCGCGTATCTCGGTGTAGCGCTGGCGAATAGCGGCGCCGATCCCCGCTGCCAGAGCATGGAATTCGGTGCCCGCGGGGGTCGGCCACCGGGGTGGGCGGGGACCGCCGCGCAGGGCCCAGGCGGCCTGGCGGGCCGCGCCGAGGGCGACGTATTCGCTCGGATCGGGCACTGTGACGGTGCGGCCGAAGATGGTGGCGGCGGCGTGCGCGATGAGGCGGGAGCGGGATGCCCCGCCGATCAACAGGATTCGATGCGGCACCGTCGGCAGGCGGTCCAGGGCCTCGGCGATATTGCAGAGCATGCCCTCGATGGCGGCGCGGGCCAGATGGTGTGGACGCATGGTGTGCGGGCGCAGGCCGTGCAGGCTGCCGGTGGCGTACGGCAGATTCGGGGTCCGCTCACCCGCGAGATAGGGGAGCAGGGTGAGACCGTCCGCGCCCGCGGGCGACTGCGCGGCCAGCACCTCCAGGCCGGACACATCGATGCCCAGCAGCATCGCGGTCGCGTCCAGCACCCGGGCGGCATTGAGCGTGCACACCAGCGGCAGGAACGCCCCGGTGGCGTCGGCGAACCCGTTCACCGCGCCGGAAGGATCGGCGCTGGGGTGCGCGGCGCGGGTGAAGACGGTGCCGCTGGTCCCGAGCGAGACCACCACATCCCCCTCCCCGATGCCCAAACCCAGTGCGGCGGCGGCATTGTCGCCGGTGCCGGCCGCCACCAGCCGCCCGCCCGGCGTGTGCCCGGCGATCTCGGCGGGCGCCAGCACCCGCGGCAGTGCGGGACTGCGGCCGCGGAAGGCCAGCGCCAGCAGATCCGGCCGGTAGGCGCCCGCGGCCGGTGACCAGTACCCGGTGCCGGAGGCGTCGCCCCGATCGGTGGTCGGCTCGGTGGCCGGATCACCGCCGCGCAGCTGCCAGGTCAGGTAGTCGTGCGGCAGCAGGACCCGGACCGTCCGGTCGGCCAGCTCGGGTTCGTGATCGGCGAACCAGCGCAGTTTGGCCACCGTGTGCGCGGCCAGCGGCACACTCCCCACCGCGTCCGCCCACGCCTGCGGGCCGCCCAGCTCGTCCACCAGCTGTCTCGCCGCCTCCGCGGACCGGGTGTCGTTCCACAGCAACGCATCCCGCACCGGATGCCCGGCCGCGTCCAGCGCCACCAGCCCATGCTGCTGCCCGGCCACCGCGATGGCCTCCACATCGCGCATCATGTGATCACATGCCGCCCGCAGCGCCTCCCACCACATGAGCGGCGGCACCTCGATCCCGTCGTAGTGCGGAATCTGGCGGTGCCGCAAAATCGTTCCGGTATCGGCATCGCACACCACGATCTTGCAGGACTGAGTGGACGAGTCCACTCCGGCAACGACCGTCATTGGCCAGCCACCACCCTCTATCGTGCCGCCGCCCGTCCGGGATGCAGCTGGATCTTGCGTCCGGTGCCCGCGCGGAAGGTCCGCAGGGCGTCGCCGAATTCGTCGAGTGCGAAGTCGTGGGTGATCACGGTGTCGGCGTCGATGACGCCCTCACCGAGCAGGTCCACGGCCCGTCCGAAGCTGTGCAGCACGGCCATGGAGCCGACGATGGTGATCTCGTCGTTGTAGACGCGGAACGGCGAGATGCTCGCCCGCGCCGCCGCCGGCGCCACCCCGAACTGCTGATAGGTGCCGCCGCGCCGCACCCGGGACAGCCCGTCCTCGATCGCGGCCACCGTTCCGCTGCAATCGATCACGATCTCCCAGCCCTCGGGCCGGTCCATGTCCTCGGCGGACACGGTGGCCGCGTCAGCGCCCAGCGTGCGCGCGGTGGCCAGCCGGTCGGCATTGGTGTCCACCATCGACACCGACGCCGCGCCCGCCGCGATGGCCAGCTGCAGCATGAGCAGCCCCATGGTGCCCGCGCCGTAGATCAGGTAGTGCGACCCGAGTCGCCGTGGCAGCACATCGAATCCGTGCACCGCGCACGAGAGTGGTTCCACCAGTGCGCCGTGCGCGGGCGGCACATGCCCGGGCAGCCGATAACAGTTGGCGGCGGGCACTTTCACGTACTCGGCCATGGCGCCGTCCACGGTGTCGCCGATGGCGCCCCAGTTCTCGCAGAGATTGCCGCGCCCGATCGCGCAGTAGTGACAGCGCCCGCAGAACAGCGAGGGATCCACCGCCACCCGGTCACCGGCCCGCACCCCGGCCGCGTCCGCGCCGAGCGCCACCACCTCCCCCGCGAATTCGTGGCCCGGCACGATCGGATAGGGCGTGGGCGGGAATTCGCCCTCCACGATATGGATATCGGTACCGCATATCCCGACCGCATCCACCCGGACCACTACCTCACCGCTGCCCGGAGTAGGGTCCGGCACGGATTCGACCGAGAACTGTCCGGGCTTCTCGACCACCAAGGCGCGCATAGCAATAACCATGCACCCGCGTGCCACCCGCTCGACGCGTTTTACGCAATAGCAATCGCAATCTTTCTGTTTTCCCGCAATCGTTACGGGGACATGCGGGGGATCAGGGGAGAGCGTGATACCAGAAGGCGGTGGAGGCCACATGCGCCTGGTCCAGCGGTAGGTAGTGGCCGTCGGCGCGCCAGCCCAGCGCCTGCACGGTGGCGCGCAGGCCGTGGTCGAAACAGATGGGATCGGGAATGTGCCAGCGGTACATGCCGAATCGCTGGTGCGGTTCGTAGATTCGATGCGGCGGCAACACCTGCGGCATGCCCAGATAGGGGGTGGAGTAGGGTCGATAAGCGCCGTCGAGGTCGAAATTCCAGGCCCCGCCGAAATAGTCCTCGGTGCCGGTCCCGCACAGGGTGGGGAATTCGGTGTCGTCGTCGAGATAGAACTTCAGCTCGCCCTCGCCCCACCAGCCCGCCGCCCGCGGCTGCACGGCCAGATACGTCCCGGCATACCGTCCGGGACCGCCGTCGATCTCGACGATCGGATGCTCCGCCGGAATGCCCAGCGGATCGGAGCAGCGCCACCGGGCGTGCAGATACCCGGCGGCGCCGGGTAACTCCTCCTCCAGATAGGTGATCTGGTAATACACCGGCGCGGCGCGCTCGGACCCGTTGTGCAGGGTGATGAGCGCGCGAGTGTGGAAGGGCATGGGCCAGTAGCTGTTCAGCCCGCCGGCGGGCGCGACCACCACCATGGCGGAATTGATCAGCGCCAGCTGATCCCAGCCGTTGCAGAAGAAGTCGCCCAGCGGCACCGCGACGCCCGGTTCGGGCGAACCGTCCCAATACATCTGGAGGGTGAAGTCGCGCAGCAGCGCGCGATCGGTGGTGAGCCACAGGTGCCGGATCACGCCGGGCCCGGAAAGGTCGGCGAGCGTGGCGGTTTCGCCGGGCGGCAGATCGATGGACGGCGACACCTTCCATCCGCGTCCCAGCCCCGCGGCCGCGAAGGCCCCGGTTCCGGAGATGGCGCGCCCGCCCCCGCCGGCCTCGCCGGTGGGGTTCTCCGCGCTCACCGAGCGGGTGCGCCGCCCGTCCAGCTGCCAGATATCGTGCACCATGCGAATTTTCGCATGTCGATCACGAATGTGAAGCGGACATGAGGCGGACATGCGAATGCCGACGCTGTCCCATGGCCGCCGCCTCCCCGGGCACACGGCGCCGGCATTCCGGGAACTGCTTACTTACCGACCAGCTTGGACTTCAGCGCGGCGACGGTCGCGTCGTCGACGCCCAGGCCCTGCGACAGGAAGTTGTCGAAGGAGCCGAAGCTCTGCTGGACCGCGTCGAAGGAGGCGTCCAGGTAGTCGCGGTCCACGCCGAGCACCGGCTCGAACAGCGACGGATCGGTGACCAGGCCCTTGGCGACCAGGCCGTCCAGCGTGGCCTTGTTCGACGCGGCCAGGTTGTCGTTGGACGCCAGGTAGTTGTTGTAGATCTGGCCCTTCGGCGCGCCCAGGGCGCTCAGCAGGATGGCCGACATCCAGCCGGTGCGGTCCTTACCGGCAGTGCAGTGGAACAGCACCGGGCCGTTGGCGTTGGCGATCTCCTTGACCGCGGCGCTGAACTGCGAGCGCGCGGTCGGGTCGGTGACCATCCACTTGTAGTAGTCGACCATGTACTGATGGCCCTTGCCGTCACCGAGCAGCTGCTGCTGCACGGCGGGGCCGCCCTGCACGGCCTTGGCGAAGAAGAGGTAGAAGTCGTTGTTCGGGTCGTAGACCGGCATCGACTTCTCCGGGATGGAGGCCGGCAGTTTGTCCGGGTTCTGGCCGCGCTCGGTCGGGCTGCGGAAGTCGATGATCTCGACGATGCCCGCCGACACCAGCTGCTGCTGCTCGGCGTCGCTCAGCTTGTTCAGCGCGTCGGAGCGGAAGACCGAACCGTCCTTGACCTTGCCCCCGCCGCCCTGGGTCGGGATGCCGCTCAGGTCGCGGGCGTTCGGCGCGGACGGCAGGTCCAGTGACGCGCCCTTGGGCGTCTGTAGCACCGGGACGGGCGCCGCCAGCGCCGGGGTGACGGCGATCGGGGTGAGGGCGATGAGCGCGGCGGCTACACCGGTGAGTGTGCCGCGTCCGGCGCGCGAGATCGTCACTAGGGGGTTCCTTTCGGTCACGGACCGGGTGGTGGGGTGTCCCCGGCCCGGGCTTCTGACGCGGGCACGGCTGCGGGATACGGCAGCCGTGCCCACGGGGTCCGGGCATGACCGACCGGCCTCGGGCGCGAGCGCGGGAGCGCGCCCGAGGCACGGTGCGGTTGCCGGCCGAGCTATTCCGCGTCGGCCAGCAGCGTGATGGTTCCGGCGGCGCCGTCGACCCGGACGCGCTGGCCGTCCTGGAGCGCCGTGCTGGCGGTCTTGGTGTCGACGACGCAGGGGACGCCGAACTCGCGGGCCACGATGGCGGCGTGCGAGGCCGAGCCGCCGATATCGGTGACCACCGCACCCGCGTAGCCGAACATGGCAGTGTGGCCGGTGTCGGTCACCGCGGCCACCAGGATGTCGCCCGGCTCGATGTCGTCGTCGAGGGTCAGCACACGCTTGACGGTGCCCTCCACCACGCCCGGGCTCACGCCCAGGCCGGAGATGGTGTCGCCGACCGCGATCGCGCCGGAGATCTCCTCCGGCTCCCACGGGCCGTTGACCACATCGGGCATCCGGATGGCCTGGAAGCGGGTGCGCTCGGCGCGGCGGCGCGCCACCCGCTCCTGCAGATCGGCCGGGGCCCAGAGGATTTCGTCGAGGTTCAGGAACGCCGAATCTTCGATCGCGGTGAGCTTGCCCGCGTGCACCAGGCGCGCGGCCCGCTCCTGGGTGGCCAGGCGCAGGCAGTTGGTGACCCGCACGACGGCGTCGCGGGCGCGCTCGCGGTAGACGGTCGCGCCGACGGCCATCTTGGCGGTGCGGCTGGTTGGCTCCGGCACCGGTTCGCGGTGCGGCGCGGGCATTTCCGCGGCCCGCCCGGCGGCGGTGACCAGCAGTTCGGGGCGGTCGCCGAAGGTGGCGTTGATGAGTTCGCACTCGCCCGGGCCGCGGTGGCCGATCCGGGCCAGCTCCTGGTCGAGGGCCTGCGAGAACTCCGGCGACTTCTCGCGGGCGGCCGCCACGTCACCGGTCTTGGCCAGCGCCTGCAGTCCGGCGTCCTTGCGGCACAGGGCCGCCAGCCGCTCCACGGCCAGCATGGTCTTGGCCGACTCCAGGCGGTTCAGGTCGATCTTGACCTCGCCCTTGTGGGCGGCGGTGGCCGCGCCGGTCATCATGACGCCGATGGAGGCCGCCTGCCACGCCTGGTTGAGGCGGTCGCGCCAGAGCAGGGCGCGGGCGTGCAGCTGCTCGTCGGTGAGCTCCGAGATCTGGTCGCGGGTCAGCGCTTCCGCATGCGAGGCGGCATTGATGTGCTCGGCGGTCTTGCTGTAGCCGAGCGCGGTGGCGGCGACCCGGCCCATGGCCTTGAAGGTGCCGGCGCGGGCGGCCAGGCCGGTCGGCATGGCCGGGCGGCCCTTGGGGTGCAGTTCGACATCGCCGATGGTGCCGTAGACGTCGCGGCGCACGCTCTCCTCGTCCCAGCCGGGCATGTTCTGCGCGGAGAAGACGCCGATGGAGGCGTTGATGTACACGCTGTGGCCGAGCACGCTGGTCACGCGGGACACCCAGTGCTCCAGCGCGATTCCCTCGATGGCGATCATGTGGCCCATGGCCTCGTTGCCGAGCCGGATGGCGCCCGCCTGCAGATCGATGGTCAGCGGGGTGAGCGGGCCGGGCAGCGCCTCGGAGGTGTTGGTGGCGGTGTAGACCGGGATGCGGTCGTCGACCATGTCGTCGAACTCGCCCTGCAGGCCTTCGGGCGCAGCCGATTTCAGCGCGTAGCCGTCGGAGGTCGGGGCGTTCTGGGGCACCACGTGGGTGGGCAGCGGAATCGCGCCGCGGCGAGCGCGGATGCCGGAGCCGCCGCTCTTGCGGCCGTGCAGCGCGCGCGCCACGTCGGCGATCACCTCGGTGGCGGTCCAGCCGTAGCGGAAGCCCCAGTCCTCGCGGGCGGCGCTCGCGTCCACCGGAGTCTGCGACGCCGACGACTTGGGCAGCCACGCACTGTATTTCACGCCCGCGTCGGCGAGGATGCGCTTCACCTCGGCGCTCGACACGTTGCCGGGCGCGGCCAGCTCGACCACGCCGCCGCGCTGCGACAGCGCCGCCAGCACCAGGAAGCGCTCCAGGTCGTCGTAGTGCAGCACCTGGATGCTGCCCTTGCCGCCGGTCAGACTCTCCAGCGTGCGCCAGCTGCCGCGGTCGATGCGCCGGCCGGCCACCAGCGCAGTGCGCACGATGAGCGCGTCCGCGCCGGAGCCGGTCACGATCTTCTCGACACTCGAATCGCCGCCCGCCGCAACGGGAACCACGAGGCGCGCACCGGAATCCTTGGCCGCCTGGGCGATTGCCGCCACGGCCGGACCCGCCAGGTGCACGATCGCGTCCACCCCGGCCACGGCCCGCGCGCAGACCTGGGCATCGGACAGATCGCCGACGATCACCTCGACCCGCGGGTCCACGTAGCGGTGCCGCTGCCGGTCCAGGCCGACCACCTCGTGGCCGGCCGCCAGCAGCATGCGCGCCACGGCACGGCCGCTCGGCTCGGTGACACCGGTGACCAGAATCCGCATTGACTCTCCTCCTCGTGCAGGCATCCCCAACCACAGTGACGCCGTTCACACACCATCCCCAGTGCAACGGGTGGTGACGGGTCACAGTCCCGGTCAACGGGATCGGTGAATCGCTGAGCAAGATGGGGCGCTAAGTGACGGCGGTCGGAGCGGGCACCGTCGAGGCATGACAGTGCGGAATCCGGTGACGCCACGGGCGGCCGGCGAGGTGAGCCACTACGACATCGAGACCGATGTGCTGGTCGTCGGGTACGGCGCGGCGGGCGCCTCGGCGGCCTACGAGGCGGCCTACGCGGGCGCCCGGGTGCTGGTGGTGGACCGGTCCGGCGGTCCGGGCGGCGCGTCGGCCATGTCGGGCGGCGAGATCTATCTGGGCGGCGGCACCCCGATCCAGGTGGCCTGCGGCTACGACGACACCCCCGAGGCGATGGCGGCCTTCCTGAAGGCGGCGCTCGGCGCGGGCGCGGACGCGGACAAGATCGACGAGTACTGCGCGGGCAGCGTCGAGCACTTCCACTGGCTGGTCGACCGCGGCGTGCCGTTCAAGCCGACCATGTGGGACGCCCCCACCTGGGTGCCGCCCACCGACGACGGGCTCATGTGGCTGGGCGAGAACAGCTGGCCGTTCACCGAACTGGCGTGCCCGGCCCCGCGCGGGCACCGGCCCACCGCCAATGACTTCGGCGGCAAGCTGCTGATGGAGTGCCTGGCCGGCGCGGCCGAATCCGCCGGCGCCACCGCACTGTTCGACACCCACGTCGGCACCCTGATCGTGGACCGCGACGGTGTCGTGGCCGGAGTGGTCGCGCGGCGGTACGGCAAGGAGATCACCATCCGCGCCCGGCGCGGCATCGTGCTCACCACCGGCGGTTTCGTCGACAACGACGACATGCTCGCCGCCCACGCTCCGCAACTGCTGGGCCACACCAAGGTCAGCGCGGGCACCGACGACGGTTCCGGCATCCGCATGGCCCAGGCCCTCGGCGCGGCCGTGCGCCACATGTCCGCCGGTCAGGTCGGCATGTCCCTCATTCCCGGACTGGCCGCGCGCGGCCTGGTGGTCAATGCCCTCGGCCGCCGCTTCATCAACGAGGACACCTACCCCGGCCGCATCGGCCAGCACGCGCTCTACCGCCAGAACATGGGCGGCAGCTGGGCGGGCGATGACACCGCGGTCTGGGTCGTCGTCGACGAGGACGGCTTCGAGGACGTCCCCGAGCCGCAGCGCTGGGGTGTGCGGCCCACCCACGTCGCCGAGACGCCCGCCGAACTGGAAGAGCTGACCGGACTGCCGGCGGGCTCGCTGACCGCGGCGATCACCCGCTACAACGAATTCGCCCGGCAGGGAACCGATCTCGACCACCACAAGTCGCCCCGATGGCTGCGCGAACTGACCCCGCCGTTCGCCGCCATCGACGTCAAGGCCGGCGTGCGCCCGCCGTCGGAGGCCGGTGACCGGCGTGGCACCGGCGCGTCCGTCTTCACCCTCGGCGGTCTCCACACCGACCTGGACGGCCACGTCCTCGACCTCGACGGCCGCCCCATCCCGGGCCTCTACGCCGCGGGCCGCGCCGCCAACGGCCTGCACGGCTTCGGCTATATCTCTGGGACATCCCTGGGCGACGGCACCTTCTTCGGCCGCCGCGCGGGCACCGCGGCCGCCCGCCGCGCATAGCCGCCGCTCGGCGTCTGCGGTCGCTGCCCTTGTCCGCAGTGGCGATCCGGCGGCCGGGTTGCTGTCGCGTCGGGTGAGTTGTGGTGGTCGATGGCCCTTTTGCCACTGAGAACAGGTTCTAGACTCGCCCGCTATGGAAATTCACATGCGGCAGCTGCGGTATTTCGTTGCGGTGGCGGAGGAGCTGAGCTTCACGCGCGCCGCGCAGCGGTTGCATGTGGCGCAACAGGGGCTGAGCGCGCAGATCCGGCAGCTGGAGAAGGCGCTGGATCTGGTGCTGTTCACGCGGACCACCCGCAGCGTCGAGCTCACGGCGGCGGGGGCGGCCCTCCTCGAAGGTGTCCGAAGTGCTTTGACCACACTGGAAATGGCGGTCGAGGGGGCGCGGGTGGCGCAGCGGCGGGAGTCGGATCGGCTGGTGCTCGGCTATCTGGAGGGCGCGGCGCTCACCCTCACCGAGCCGATCCTCGCGGCCTTCCGTGAACAGCATCCCGGGGTGACGGTCGACATGCACCAGTTCACCTACGAGGAGCCCGCGGCCGGACTGGAGAGCGGGACCGTCGACGTGGCCTTCGTGCGACTCCCGTTCCGCGCGGCCGGAATCCGCTTCGAGCCCCTGTTCGCCGAGCCGCTGGTGGCGCTGGTGCCCGCCGCGCACCGGCTGGCGGAACTGCCCGAGGTGCGGGTGCGGGACCTGCTCGACGAGCCGCTGCTCGGGGCGGCCACCAGCGATCCGGAGTGGAATGCCTTCTGGGAGTTGCACGATCACCGCGACGGGCGTCCCGCGCCGGTGGTGTCCCGGTCGAGTTCGCTGCTCGAGGAGTTGCACAAGGTCGCGGTGGGGGTCGGCGTCGTGCTGACGGTGGCGTCGGCGCGGTGGATGCCCTTTCCCCGGGTCCGGGTGCTGCCGGTCGCGGACGCTCCGCACAACCAGGTGGCGGTCGGCTGGCGCGTCGACCACGAGACGCCGCTGGTGCGGTCGTTCGTGGACATCGCCCGCCGCGTTCGCGACGCCAACCCCGACCTGGTCGCGCGCCTGGAACAACCCGATCTCGACGACTGCACCCTGCCCCAGCATCTGTGATTGACAACCGGAGCTTGTCAATGGCTGGGAGATAGCTGTTTCACACCGGTTTCCCTGCGCCCTAATGTATTTCCGAGTGGGCGATCGACGCGCGGTTGCGTCCACTGGCGAGCCCACCCAAGGCTCGCGACTGCCTCACTACCCGGTGAGGCGATCTCGGAGAGCCAACGCCGCCGGGCGACGGACTGAGCCCCCGTCGTCCGGGCGGCGTCGGCGCCCGTGCCCGCGCGTGTCGCTCTCGTGCGGCCGCCGTCGGGCGACCAGACTCGGGGGCATGACGGCGGACGAACAGCAGGGCGACGAGCACGGGGACGACGCCCGCGACGCGGTAACCGGGCGCGGCGAAGCGACCGAACCCCAGCCGCCCGCATCTCAGCCTGCGGCCGAGTCGGAGCGGCCGACCGAGCCGGAGCAGCCGACCGAGCCCGAGCAGCCGACCGAACGTGATGAGACGACCGACCGTGACGAGACAGCTGGTCGTGATGAGACGACAGCGCGCGAAGAGGTAACCGCGACTGGTGAGTCGACCGACACGGGTGAGACGAATGGGCGGGCCGCAGGTACGGCACGGCCGGCATCGCTGCGTTCACGGGTGTGGGCGGTCGTGGATCGTGCGGAGCGGGCCGTCAATCCGAGCTATCCGGGGTTGGTGGTGGCCTGGATCTTCTTCCTCTGGGCGGTGTCGCCCTCACTGCTGCCGCGGACCTGGCTGTTCGAGGGTCTGGTGTGCGGGATCAGCGCGGCCATCGGATACGGCGTGGGCGGCGTGCTGGAGTGGGCCTTCGAGAAGTGGGTGCGGCCACGGCTGCCGGAGTCGGCGGAGGGCCTGGCCAAGCTGTGGCATCCGACCGAGACGGCCCGGGCGGTCAGCAAGGCCGTGATCGTGGTCGGGACCATTGTCGGCGCGGCCCTGGTGCTGGCCCGGTCGGCGCGCTGGCAGCGCGATCTCGAAGTGCTGATGGGGATGACGCCGACCACCACCTCGAGCTACCTGCGCGCCGAACTGGTGGCGGCGGCGACCCTCGGGCTGGTGATCCTGGCGTATCGCCTGGTGCGGTGGCTGATCCGGCTGATCGTGCGGCTGCTCAACATCGAATGGCGGGTGCCGAGGAACATCGCCTACCCGGGCGCCGTGATCGTGGTTGCGGTGGTCGCGGTGCTGCTGTTCCAGGGCGTGCTGGCGAAAGCCTTCTTCTCCGTGGCGAATTCGGCGTTCAGCCTGCGCAACGGCAAGACCTCGCCGAGCGCCGTCCAACCGCAGCTGCCCGAAAGGTCCGGCAGCCCACAGTCACTGGCGCCCTGGGACACCCTCGGGTCGGAGGGCCGCTGGTTCGTCGCCACCGCACCGACCGCCGACCGGATCGCCCAGGTCACGGGAAGGCCCGCGCGCGAACCGATTCGGGTGTACGCGGGCCTGGACTCGGCGAACACACAGCAGGACATCGCCGATCTGGTGGTGCGGGAACTGGACCGTACCCACGCCTTCGAGCGCAAGGTGCTGGTCGTGGTCACCACCACCGGAACCGGCTGGGTGGACTCCACCACCGCCTCGTCCATCGAGTACATGTACGGCGGTGACACCGCCATCGCCGCCACCCAGTACTCCTATCTGCCGAGCGTGCTGTCGTTCCTGTCCGACCGCCAGAAGGCCACCGAGTCCGGGAATGCGGTGATCCACGCCATCCATGAGCGCTGGGCGCAGCTGCCGCCGGGACAGCGCCCGAAACTACTGGTGTACGGGGAGAGTCTGGGCTCGCAGGGCTCCGAGGGCGCCTTCACCGGGCTCGACGACATCCGCACCATGGTCGACGGCGTGCTGTGGGTCGGCCCGCCCAACTCCAACCGGATCTGGCGTCAGCTCGAGCAGCGCCGCGATCCGGGAACGCCGGAGATCCTGCCCGTCTACGCCGACGGCCTGATCGTCCGTTTCGCCGCCACCGCACCGGAACTGGGCCGCCCGGACCGGACGTGGTTCGACCCGCGCGTGGTCTATCTGCAGCACGCCTCCGACCCGATCGTCTGGTGGTCGCCGGATCTGCTGTTCACGCAACCGGATTGGCTGAAGGAACCGCGCGGTGCGGACGTCTCCAAGTCCATCCGCTGGTGGCCGATCGTCACCTTCTGGCAGATCAGCGCGGACCTGGCCAACGCCCAGGGCGTCCCGTCGGGCCATGGCCACCGCTACGGCGACCTGCCCCTGGACGGCTGGATCGCGGTGGCCCAGCCGCAGGGCTGGAACCCGGACCTGGAACGCGGCATCCGCAAGGCCCTCGACGAGGACATCACCTGGGAATACGCCCATAAATAGCCGCTGCACAGCGATCGGTCCGTAGCCAGCGGAACCTGGGTTCCGATCATCGGGACTATTTCGGATCGAAACACCGCGTTGGCCATAGCTTCGAGGGCAGGAAACTCTGGCACGAGGAGGAACGCCCGCATGACTAACAAGGTGCTCGATCGGGTCCGCGATCTGCTGCCCGCGATCCGGGAACGCGCGGTTCAGGCCGAGGAGCAGCGGCGGGTGCCCGACGCCAGCATTGCCGAACTCACCGAGGCGGGCGTGTTCCGCATGCTCCAGCCGGCCCGCTTCGGCGGTCTGGAGGAGTCGCCGGTGGCCTTCTACGAGGTGATCCGCACCATCGCCACCGTCTGCCCGTCCACCGCCTGGGTGTCCTCGGTGCTGGGCGCGCACCCGTGGCAGCTGGCCCTGTTCGAAGACCAGGCCCAGCAGGACGTGTGGGCCGAGAACTCCGACACGCTGGTGTCCTCCTCCTATGCGCCGACCGGCAAGCTGACCGTGGTCGACGGCGGCTACGAGCTGTCGGGTCGCTGGCAGTTCTCCTCCGGCTGTGACCACGCCCAGTGGGTGTTCCTGGGCGCGCTGGTGCCCACCGCGACCGGCATGGACTACTACACGGTCCTGGTGCCGCGCACCGACTACCGCATCGAGGACACCTGGGACGTGTCGGGCCTGGCGGGCACCGGTTCCAACGACATCGTCATCGAGCAGGCCTTCGTACCGGCCCACCGCGCCTACTCGGCCGCGGACCAGGCCAACCTGGTCGGCCCCGGCCAGCAGGTGAATACCTCTCCGCTGTACAAGATTTCGTTCGGCGCGCTGTTCTCCAATACCATTACCGCCCCGATCATCGGCGCGGCGCAGGGCGCCTACGAGGCGCACATCGAGCGCCAGCGCGAGCGGGTGCGGCTGTCCTACGGCGGGCAGAAGGTGTCGGAGGATCCCTTCGCCCACGTCCGGATCGCCCGTGCCGCTTCGGAAATCGACGCCGCCGTGCTCCAGATGGAGCGCAATATGGGCGAGCAACTGCGTTACGCGCAAGCCGGTGAGGAGATCCCGTTCGAGCTGCGCCTGGCCACCCGCCGCGATCAGGTGCGCGGCACCGAGCGCGCGCTCGAGGCGATCGACCTGCTGTTCAAGAACTCCGGTGGCCACGCCATCCGCCGCCCGAACATCATCGAGCGCAACTGGCGTGACGCGCACGCCGGCAGCGTGCACGTGATCAACGATGTGGAGCGGGCCCTGGCCATGTACGGCAAGGGCGCCATGGGCCTCGAGGTCGCGGATCGGATGCTCTGATGACCCTGACCGCGGAGAACACCACCCGCTGGGTGACGGTCGACGGCCACAAACTCCGCTATCACGAGGCCGGCGAGGGCCCGGCGCTGGTGCTGCTGCACGGCTCCGGCGCGGGCGTGTCCGGTTGGGCCAACTTCGGCGACAACCTGCCGGTGCTGGCGCAGCACTTCCGCTGCCTGGTCCTGGATCAGCCCGGCTTCGGCGAGAGCGGCCGCCCGGAGGTGTACGAGCGCAACTACCTGCGCATCGCCGCCGACGCGGTGATCGGGCTGCTCGACGAGCTGGGCATCGAGAAGGCGCACGTGCTCGGCAACTCCATGGGCGGCACCGTCGCGACCCTGCTCGCGCTCGAGCACCCGGGTCGCGTCGATCGCGTGGTGCTGATGGCGCCCGGCGGCGTCGGCGTGAACGTGCTCGGACCCGAACCGTCCGAGGGCATTACGCGGCTCATGGAGTTCAACGCCAACCCCACCGACGAGAAGGCCATGGGCTTCCTGCGGGCCATGGTCTACAACCAGGCCACGCTCACCGAGGAACTGGTGGCCAAGCGCCTGAAGGCCGCGGCCGATCCCAAGGCCCAGGCCGCCCTGCGCGACGCCTACGCCACCTTCTACAACCCCAGGCTGGCCGAACCGGTCCCCCTGTGGGCGCGGTTGAAGGGCATCACGCAGGAGGTGCTCATCCTGTGGGGCCGCGATGACCGGGTCACCCCGGTGGAGGGCTCGCTCTTCGCCGCCCGGCAGCTGCCGAACGCGGACCTGCGCACCTTCGCCCGCTGCGGCCACTGGGTCATGGTGGAGCGCAAGGACGCCTTCGAGCGGTCCGTGGTCGACTTCCTGAACAACGGCCTGTAGCAAGCGGTTTCCGATGATTCGGGGGTGGGATTTCCCACCCCCGAACTCGTTTTCCCGGTTCCGGCCCGGCGCTACAGTCCGAGCATGACGTGGACAGCCCCGGAAATCACCCGGTCCGCCCAGGTGCTCGTCGGCGACGAGCGGGTCATGCTGCACTCCCTGCTCACCCGCGGCCGCGAGATCCTGCTCTGGAAATGCCAGGGGCTCACCGGCGCCCAGCTCGCGACCCGCAGCGTCGAACCGTCCACCATGTCCCTGCTCGGCCTGATCCGGCACATGACCGAGGTCGAACGCGGCTGGTTCCGCAAGCGGGCCGCGGGGGAGCCGGTCGGCTACCTCTACTCCTGCGATTCGAGCCAGGACGCCGACTTCGGCGACACCGATCCAGAGCAGGCCGAGGCCGACTACGCCCGATTCCTCGAGGAAATCGCCGTGTGCGACAAGGCCATAGCCGATCTTCCCCTCGACCACACAGTCATCCATCCGCGCACCGGCACCGACCTCTCCCTGCGCTGGATCTACCTGCACATGATCGAGGAGTACGGCCGCCACGACGGCCACGCCGACCTGCTGCGCGAACGCATCGATGGGGCCACCGGCTACCAGTAGCCCGGGTTTCCCGATGCGGGTCCGATCCGAATGTTCCTTCGGCTGCGGCAGATTCGGGTCGCGTGCGAGTAGCGGATCTACAGATTGTGTTCGTGCGCCCAGGCGGCCAGCTGCGTGCGGGAGGTGAGCCCCAGCTTGGTGAGGATGTGCTCGACGTGGGTTTCGGCCGTGCGGACCGAGATGACCAGGTCGGCGGCGATGCGCTTGTTGCTGTGACCGGCCGCGACCAGGCGGGCGACGTCCTTCTGACGGCGGGTCAGCACACTGGTTTCCGACAGGGTCGCGGTGGCCGCGCGCGGAGCCCGCTTCAGGGCGGGCGGCGGCGCAACGGGTTCCGGCTCGGCGGCGGTGCGGCCGAGCGCGTAGTCGATGGCCTCCTCCAGCGGCAGGCTCGCGCCCGCGCCGAACGCGGTGCGGAACGCCTCCTCGCCCAGCGCGTCCCGGACCTTGAGCCGCTCCTTCTCACCGACCGCGACGGTGATGGTGTGGGCCAGCCGAATCGTGCTGCGCTGCAGGGATTCCGCCGCGCCCAGCAGGCGGGCGGCCCGCTCGTGGTCGCCGTCCGCGGAGACCGTCCAGGCCAGCCCCTCGAACGCCGACGACAGCCAGATACAGCGCTCGAACAGGGCCAGCTCCTCGATGGCGCGGCCGTGGAATTCGGCGGCGGCCTCGAGTTCGCCGCGCCGCCAGTGGTCGATCCCGACCGTCCACAGCGCCAGCCCGCCCAGCAGGTGCGAACCGCTGTCGGTGGTGAGTTCCAGGAAGCGCTGGGCCAATTCGGTGCGCCCCGGCGCCTCCAGCACCATGGCCGCCATGAAGGAGAAGGCGTGCGAGTCCATTTCGATGGCGTGCTGGCCGTGCGTGGCCGCCAGCTCGATGGCGCTCCGCCCCAGCTCCAGTGAACGTTCGCGGTCGCTGGCGGCGAAGGCCAGCAGCGACCGGTCCAGCGCCACCTCGGCCATGATGTCGGTATCACCCAGGGCGGCAGCCAATTCCATGCACTCGCTCACCAGCCGTGCCGCAGAATCCTGATCACCCAGCAGGGCGGCCAGCGAGGCGGCCGAGGACAGCGCCTTGGCTCGCTCGGCGGTCCGCTCCGGATTGCGGGCCAGCGAATCGGTGAGCCAGCGGTAGCCCTCGGACAGGAAGCGGTTGTGCTCCCAGAACGGGCGCAGCACGGTCACCGTGGCCATGGTGCGCAGCGGCTCGTCCTCCAGCCCTGTGCGCAGGGCGGCACGCAGATTCGCGTGCTCGCGGCTCAGCTCCCGGAACCACTCCACGTCCTCGGCGGTCCAGTACGCGGTCTGACCGCGCATGGCCAGCTGCCGATAGTGCTCGCGGTGCCGCGCCCGGACCTCCTGGTCCGTGCCGCGCTCGGCGAGCCGGTCGGCGGCGAACTGACGGATCGGCTCCAGCATCGAGTACCGGGCGACATCCCCGTCGAAGCGCAGCATCACCACCGACTTGTCCACCAGCCCGGTCAGCGCCTCCATCAGTGACGCGGGCCCCAGCTCGCACACCGCCTCCGCGGCATCGATGTCGAAACCGCCCGCGAACACCGAAAGCTGTTCCCACAGTGCCTGTTCCGCCGCGGTGCACAGGTCGTAGCTCCAGCGGATCGCGCCCTCGATGGTCTGCTGGCGCTGCGGCGCGGTGCGCGGTCCGGCGCTGAGCAGCCCGATGGTGTCGTCGAGACGGTCCAGAATCTGCTCCGGCGTGAACATGCGCAGCCGCAGCGCTGCCAGCTCCAGCGCGAGCGGCATGCCCTCGAGGCGGCGGCAGATCTCCGCCAGCACCGGCCGGTTGCCGGCGGTGGCCTGGAAGCCCGGGTTGGCGGCGCTGGCGCGCTCGATGAACAGCTGCAGCGCGTCGCTGTCCTCACCGGCGGTCTGGGGCACGGTCAGCGGCGGCACCGGCATGACCTGTTCGCCCGGTATCCCGAGCACCTCGCGGCTGGTGGCCAGCACCCGCACATCCGGTGTGGTGGCGATGATCCGGCCGACCAGCGCGGCGCACGCCTCGATCAGATGCTCACAGTTGTCCAGAATGAGCAGCAGCCGCTTGTCGGCCAGGAATTCGGTGAGCCGGGGCAGCGGCGCGGTGGATTCGTCGCGCAGGTTCAACGCCTCTGTGACACTCAGCGTGACCAGCGCCGGATCCTGCACATCGGCCAGCTCGACCAGCCATACGCCGTCGGGGAACGCGCGGGCGACGAGGTGCCCGATCTGTCGCGACAGGCGGGTCTTTCCCATGCCGCCCGGACCCAGCAGGGTCAGCACCCGGGTGGTGGGCAGCAGGCGCTTCGCAGTAGCCAGCTCGTCGCGGCGGCCGACGAAGCTAGTTACCTCTTCGGGGAGGTTTCCATTGACACGCCGCGCCATGGCGTCAAACCTATGTGATTTGCCGCATTCTGTGCCAGCAGGTTCGCATAAACGCAGCTCGCGGCGGCTGCTGATGTGTGCGGCGATACACTCGACCGGGTGCCGAGCCGAACGCGCCGAGCCCGCCTTGCAGACGTCCACGAATTGGCGGCCGGTATGCCGCACGTCACCATCGAGTACGGGCCCGCGGGTAACCCGGTCTACCAGGTCGGCCGCAAGTCCTTCGTCTACTTCCGGACCCCGCGCCCCGACGCCGCCGACCCGGAGACCGGGGAGCGGTACGACGACGTCATCATCTTCTGGGTGCCGTCGGAGGACGACAAGCTGGCCCTCACCCAGGACCCGGATTCACCGTTCTTCACGACCCCGCACTTCCAGGGGCATCTCTCGGTCCTGGTGCGCGGCAGTCGAATTCCCGAGCTCGGCCTGCAGGAGCTCACCGAGGTCGTGCAGGACGCCTGGCTTTCGCGCGCCTCGGCGACCAGGGCGCGACGGTGGCTGGCCGAAAACGCGCCGGGGACAGGCAGATCCGGCTGAGGCTCAGGCCGGGGAGATCGCCGGGGCCAGTGCGCCGCGCAGGGCGTCGATGATCAGCTTGCGTGCCTCGGTACCTTCGGGAGTCGGCGTCAGGGGATAGACGTGGACCAGTTCGGGCGCCTCGTGATAGTCGACCTCGATACCGGCGGTCCGGGCCTTGCTCACCATGATCCGGGTGTCGGGCACGAGGATGTCGCGGGTGCCGCAGAAGACGGTGAGCGGGCCGAGGCCGGTGAAGTCGGCGAACAGCGGGCTGACCCGCGGGTCGGTGATCGAGAGCGGGCCGCGCCAGTGGTCGCCGAGGACCAGGCCGCCATCGCGTCCGAGCCAGGGATCCTCGGCCTGGACGGTCAGGATCTCCGGATTGCTCAGGCTCAGGTCCAGGGCGGGTGAAATCAGCACTGTCCGAGGCACAGCCGGTTGCTGCTCGTCGCGGAGCAGGACCGCCGTGGACAACGCGATCTGGCCGCCCGCCGAATCCCCGGCCAGGCAGACCTCCCCGTACTCGGACCGATTGGCGCGAACAAGATTCGCGAAGGCCGGGATCACCTGGTCGGCGGTGCCATAGGGAATGAGCGGATAGATCGGCACCGTGACCGTCGTACCCGCCTCGGCCGCGATATCGGCGGCCAGCTGCCAATGCTGCCGGGCGATCTCATTGACCCAGCCGCCGCCGTGGCAGTACACGACATTGCCTCGGGCGCGGCCGGATCGGGGCGTGAGGGTGTAGATCGGCCAGCCGTTCTCCCGGCGCACCTCGATGGTCACATCCGCACGCAACACGCGCGGCGGCCCGTACGCCTGGGGCCGGAGGCTGCGCTCCCTAATGTGCTCGCGTGCACCCTCCGCGCTGATGAACGGCCGGTTGGCCCGGACGACCCGCAGATACGCGGGTACCGCTCGACTGAGCAAGCTGGGCATCAGCGCCTCCCATGTGATAGTCCGTCTGCGGCCTCGACCATACCGAATCGGACCAATGCCCTAGCTGTGTTCGACGACCGCGCCGGTGAGGAAGGCGGACATGGCGGCGGCGACGGCATCCGGCTGATCGAGCATCGACAGGACGTAGGCGTCGTCGATCTCCACCAGGCGCGCCTTGGGAATCAGCTCGGCCAGGCGGCGGCCGTGCTCGCGCGGCATCACCTTGCCGGCCGACGACCACAGGATCAGGGCCTCGCCCCGGAAGTCGCGCAGCGCTTCGGTATTCGCGATGAGCTCGGCCTTGTTGCGGCGGGATCGGGCATAGGCGAGCAGATCACGCCGAATCCGCTTGTCCCGCAGGCCGGGATCGGTCCAGCCGCGGATGATCTCGTCGCCGAGCGGATAGCGCGCCATCCAGCCGAACAGCAGCGGTGAGGAGCGCAGCCACGGGACGCGTAATTGCTGGAGCGCCATCGTGATTCCACCGGGCAACGCCGCGCCCACGATGGCGGTCTTGCCCGGCAGGCCGGGTGGGAAATTTGCGAAGGCCTCGCAGGGCAGCACGATCAACCGGCCGACGCGCTCGTCGAGGCCGTAAGCGGTGAGGAAGAGCCCGCCGCCCCAGTCGCTGTGCACCAGGGTGACGTCGCGCAGGTCCAGGGCGGCAAGGAAATCCGCGATCAGCTGATTGAGCCCGCGCAAGGTCAGATCCGTGCCCTCGCGCAAGGGCTCCGGATGCGACCCGAGCGGCAGATCCGGCAACACGTATCGGAAGCCCTCGGGCAGCTTGCCGATCACCTCGTCCCACACCGTGTGGTTCATCAGCAGCCCGTGTAACAGCACCACCGGTGGTCCCTCGCCCCGCTCGGCGTAGTGCACCCGTCCCGCACTCAGTTCGACAGTCGGCATGATATCTCCCCTCTAGAGCACACGCTCTAGTGCGTTTGCTCTAGTCTGGACGGGTGAGCGAGAAGCTGTCAACCACCACCCGGGATCGCCTGGTCACCGCCGTCGCCGAACTCATGCGCGTCCAGGGCTACAGTGCGATCACCGTCAAACAGATCACCTCGGCGTCGGGCGCCCCGATGGGCTCGCTCTACCACCACTTCCCCGCCGGAAAGTCGGCCATCGCCGCCGAGGCCCTCCGCGTCTCGGGCGCCGCCTACATCCAGCTGCTGCCACTCCTCATGGACGCCCACGACGACCTCCGTGAAGCCGTCCCGGCCGCCTTCACCGCCGCCGCGGAAACCATCGAGCAGGCCGGCTGGATGAACATGTGCCCCGTCGGCACCGTGGCCGGGGAAGTCGCCGACAGTGAACCCGGAATCCGTGACGTGGCAGCAGAAGTCATGAACTCCTGGATCGACGAGGGCACGGGCTATTTCATCCGCCGTGGCCTGGAACCGGCCGATGCCCGGGAACTGATGATCGCGATTCTCGGTGCGCTGGAGGGAGCTTTCATTCTCAGCCGCACCCTGCGATCGACAGAACCGCTTCTGGCCGCCGGTAAAACAATGGGTGCCCGTGTCTCGGAAATTGTGAAAAGACAAGGGATGCTGGACATTTCGGGTTCCTAGCGTGCCCATTCGGCGGTAAAATCAATGCAACGCTGTTCGCGTTGCTGCAGCTCGGCGTCGACCCTGCCGAGCCCGGTGACCAACGGCCATAAGTTCGGAGCGGTGCCGACTAGCCGGATCAGTCCTTGAGGTCGTGTGCGACCTGAACCAGGAACGTGGTCACCGCCTGGACGTCAGCGGGCTTGAGTAGCTCCTGTTCGGGGCTCTCCTTCACGAATCGCATTTCCGCACTCCAAAGTCCGTCCTGGACATGGACTTCCGTCCAATACGGCATCGGGGCTCCTACCCACGCCTTACCTTCGAAGCCGGGAACTGCCGGGTAGTCGGTGGGTATGCCGTCGAGTTCGCCGTCGTCTATCCGCGGGTTGTTCACCTGGAGCGCGCCGATCAAGCCGAGGCCGGCATGGCGGCCACTGCAGATGGTCGACCAGCCGACGATGCCGCCCTCTTCGAAGGTGAGGGTCTCCACCTCAGCGTCGGTGATCGACAGCGAGTTCTGGAGAAAGGTCCGGTAGCGATCACACAACTTCGCGCCGTCGTATTTCGAAGGCGGAGTGAAATGGACCGACGGACCCGAAAATGAGGAGCAGCCGACCACCGCGACCAGCGCCAAAACGACCAGGATGACACCGCGTTTGGTTCGTATTGTATGGATGGACCGGCCAGCCCGCTCCGCCACCAGCGACCGCCAGGTCAAATCGAATGCCGCGCGCGGATCAACTCTGTGCCTGTGCTGCATACCGACGAGCACATCGGAGCGGCTTCGCAGTCCCAGCCACGCCCGCAACATCGCAATCCGCCCCCCATATCTACAAACACCGCTACCCGCGGCACACCGAATCGGATCGTAGCCGCCGCACCACGATCCAGTCATCCGGCAATTCAGGTCACCTTCGACCACGCCGGATACCACGATCATCGGCAATAGCGGACGTTCTGCGGCGCACTGGGTTCCGGCCGCCGGCGCCCCGCGCTGGCCGGTTCTGTCAGCGCGACATGCGGCAAATCAGGGCGGTCTCTGACGGGTGCTGGAGTCATTCCAGGTCGTATACGACGACGGTGATACCGCGGCTGGATAGGCGGCTATGGATGAGTGGTTCGATCCGGTCCCATGTTCCGCCGGCCAGTCCGCACCCGATTCGAGGCATGTGCACCGAGGCCTTTGACGCCGAGGCAAGGTCGGCGAGTGTGTCCAGGTTCTGATCGACAGCGTCGTAACGGATCGGCGGGCTGCCTGCGCTGGAGCGGATGCCATGTTGGCCGATCATGTTGGCCACGTGCAGATTCAGTGCGACCTGCACGAGCTGCACCGCGCCCAATGCGAAGTCGTTGGAGCCGCGGTGCCTGTGCCAAACGCGATAGGAGCGTTCGGGTTCCGGCCATCGTGCTGACACGGCGACTACGAAGCCTTTGCCCCAGCGGCCGAGGTCATTGCAGATGTGCGCGATGATCGCGGGGCCATCAGCGCTGGGTGCGGTCGCGTCTCCGGTCTGGTACACGATCTCGGTCATGCTCATGTTGTCCTCCCGCGCCGAACCTAGACGCGGGCACCGACATCAAGCATTTGGCCGATTCAACCAGCGCGCCATGCGGCAAAATAGTGCGTTTCCCGCAAAGTGCCGAGGCGCTGTATGCGGATTCTGGGTCGATCGCCGTGACTGTTTCGGCGCGGCGGTGCGTGCGGCATTCGCATTTTGTTGTGACACAGGGCGTTCAAGGTGTGACACGACATCGTATTGAAACGTGTTCTAGTATCTCTGTCGTAGCGATGCAGAACATGACAGGGGGCATGCGGGATGGCGAGTGCCGTTGAGCTGGCAACCGGATTCTTCGAATCTATCGATGGCGGGTTCGCTGCACTCGAAGCTGCACGAGGGCCGTGGAGACCCGACTCGATCGGCGGCCAAGCCCTGACCGCGCTCGCGGCTCGGGAACTGGAACAACACTGTCCGATCGAGTCGGCCGGATGCCGTCTCACCCTCGACTTCATCAGACCCACCACCTTCGACGCGATCCAGGCCCGAACTGAACTCCTCCGATCGAGCACGAGACTGGCGCTCCTGCAGCTGGACCTGATCCAGTCCGATCACGTCGTCGTCAGAGCATCGGCGCTATTCGTGCGCCCGTTGGAGGCGGACCAGGCCGAGGGCAATGCCTGGACACCTACCCCGGACTTCTCCCGCCCCGGCATCGTGGACCCGGCGGCGGCAACCACTCCGGGCTCGATGATCAGCAGCGCGGGATACCCCAACGACTGGTCGGCTGTTTTCGCCGACCACCGAAACAACGCCCGCAAACGGATGTGGACCACGACGATGATCCCCGCCATCGCAGGCGAGAAATCGACCCCCTTCACCCGCGTCGCCACTCTGGCCGAGGCCACGAGTTTCGTCACAAACTGGAGCGAGGCCGGCGTGCCCTTCATCAACGCCGACGTGACCCTGAACCTGTACCGGATGCCTGAATCCGATGGTCTAGGTCTGGAATCAAACGGTCAGCACGCGGCCGCCGGTGTCGCAGTCGGTTCCGCCACGCTCTATGACGAATTCGGCGTCCTCGGAGTCTCCTCCGTGACCGCAGTGGCCAACACGCACCGGCAGGTTCATTTCTAGACCCAACACGAGATGTGCCGGAGGCACGCTCATCGGCAGTAGCGAACGTTCCGCCAGCCTCGGATCGGCACGGCCAGTTGATCTTCCGATGGCCCGCGCTGGCCGGTTCGGTCAGCGCGCTATGCGCAATGTAGTGCGTACGGTTGACTCCCATGAGTGGGAAGCGATCGACAGTGATATGCCCAACGAATCGATGACTTCCGTTGGGAAGCGGGGGATTCCGGCTAGGGTGAAGGCTCGAGGCGAGCGTCTCGAACATCAAATCGGGGGATCCATGATCAAGGATAAGAGCATTCAGGAACGCCATTTCCCGACCACCACGTGTTTCGGATGCGGACCGGTCAACCCCTCCGGCATGCATGTTCGCAGCTATCGGGCAGACGACGACACGGTGGTGGGATCGTTCACCCCGCGCCCGGACCACGGCAACGGACTCGGCTTGGTCCACGGCGGGGTCATCTCCACTGTGCTGGACTGCCATTCGGGTGCGGTCGTGTTCCAAGCCGCCATCGATCGCGGGTGGTTCAGCGAGCACAGCATGGTGGCCCCGTTCGTTACCGCCGGGTTCGATGTCAGCTTCCTGCGCCCCACTCCGCTGGGCCCCAGCCTCGATCTTTGGGCGCAAATCGAACAGCTGACCGAGCAGCAAGCCATCACCAATGCTGAACTGCGCTTCGACGGTAAGACGAGAGTCTCGATGCGCTCCACCTGGAAACGGCTCAACCCTCGCTAAGAATCATCCGCACGTTCTTTACTGCATCGATCACCCGCCATCACCGCACCGGACAGTCCGAGTGCAATGCTCCCGCCCCACCGGCAGGACGGCAGATTCTCAAAGGTGATCGTCAACGTTTCGGGATCCAGCCAGGGTGGAGGGTCGGCCTCTACAGGCATGGGCACGTGCGAGGGCACGCACACTGCATTCGGCAGTAGCAGACGTTCTGCGCCACAGCGGGTTCCGACCGCCGGTGCCCCACGCTGGCCGGTTCGGTCAGGCGCGGTATGCGGCGTAGCGCGTTCGATAGGTGGGCCAATAGGAGATCGGACCGCTGTGTCGTCATCTCTGTCAGCTTTGGGCATGAGGCCAGGTCAGCCGCATGCCCAATCGAAAGTGTCCGAGTCCAGATCGATCTGGGCATTGCCGCCCCCGAGATTCAAACCACCGAACTCTTCCAACTCGAGGTAGAACGGCGTCAGCCCTTGGGGCATGGCCTGAACGTAGAACGTGGTTCCACCCAGATGGCAACGGCCGTACAGGTTCTCGGCCCATCCATGCCACCCTCTGGTTTCCGGGTTGTAGCGCTGGCGGTAACCGCTGTTCTCGGATGTACTCGGTGCCAGACCCGCGTTGGGGTCGTTGCGGATTCCGAGCCAGACCGCTGTCATCGGCATCGGGTCATCCCACGCGTTGGGTCCCTCGTCGTCGTTGCCGTGCTCACCGGCGCGGCGAACATCGACCGGTGGCACGGTCGGTCCTGCGGCGTATTCGGCTTCCGTCAACCAGATCAGCGCGAATGCCCCGCCGATGTCGTCTTCCAGCATGCGAAGCTGTGCATGGGGTCGTGACGCTGCGAGGCTTCGTTCGAAGGGGTCACCAGAATCTGGATCGGCCTGCACCGGTCTACACTGATTCGCGAACTGTCCCTCACCCTGAAAGAACGCGATCGCGGGAAAATCCGGTCCACGACGGCGGTACTGCTCCGGCAATCGAATCGTGAGCGCATGCATCATCGGCAATCCGGTCAATGGCCCCCGCGGCCAGGTCGCGGGATCGATTCCGGGACCATTGCTTCCAGTCCATCCCGCCCGTACCGCATCGGCCAGTTGGAGTGGCTCCCCCTCGGGTGTGACCCGTAACGAGTCCACACCCTCCCCGAACCCTAGGTCATATGCCCACATGCTGTTCCTGCCGTCCTCACGGATACCTGTGCGTCCGAGATTGTTCGGCGGAACCTAACACGGCCGACCGACACCGACCGCGAATGATTCCCCTTGATCGTTCGACACCTCAGTACACGTGATCTGCCCCAGTGCGCGCTCATCGGCAGTAGCGGACGTTCCTGCGCCGCAGTCTGTTCCGACGGCCGCCGCCCGCGTTGGCCGGTTCGGTCAGCGCGTGACCATCGTCGAATGGGCCGCGCGCCGGTCGTTCATCTGGGTCGACGACGAGATCAGCGACAACGACCGGGAATGGGTATCCGACCGCCATTTCGGCCAGGCGCTGCTGCACCGAGGCGACCCACGAATCGGATTGCGGCACAGCGACTTCGCCGTCTTCGCCAAGTGGCTCGCGGCAGCTGACCCCGCCGACCCGGGCTGATGCTCAGCTGGGACCTTCCCGTTCGGCGAGGAATTGATCGAGCAGGGTGAACAACACTTCCAGGATGCGAACCTCTTGCTCTGGGCTGAGATCTGTGACGAAGTCCCATTCGGGCACTGCGATCTGCTTGATCACACCGGACCAGACGAAGTTGCTCTCGCGGCGGAGATGATTGGTGAGAAGCCAGTCACGAAACCCGTCCAGTCCTCGACCGCCGGCCCGGCGCGCGGCGTAGTCGTAGCCGTCGAGGAAGCAGGTCACGCCACGAACGGTCGTGAAGCCGATGAACATGCCTGGGCGCGTCGCGAATTGCAGTAGGCATTCACGCTCGGTAAGCCGGTTCGGGTCCATCGGCTTCCACCCCTTGGCACGTCCCCACCTGGCAAAGTGCGCATCGAGGTCGATAGGTTTCTCCACCTCGCTACTTCATCACACTTCCGGGTTGCCGCGGATATACGCGCACACCGGCGCCACGATCCAGTGGTTTGCCACGCAGTCGGGTGACTACGGCATGCGGGCTGTTCCGTGAGGTGAAAAACTCTCGCGGTGGATATGGAGGGAGTGCCGTCTCGTGCTGAGCGGTTGGCCGGATACCGCCGTGTTCTGGAGACCCGGGACCCTGCAACCGCGCCAGGTAGGTTGCGTCAGCTTGCTGTCGATTCAGTCCGGCCGGTGCGGTTGTGGGCTGCGCGAAATCCGAACACCCCAACCGATGCTCTCGCTCTGCTTGTGGTTGATCAGGACGGAAACGTGCGGTGGAATGCGATCGTCAACCCCGGTGTGCCGACCGAAGCACTGCGCCGTGCTGCGGAGCTCGAGGCCAGAACGTGTGGGGATGCGTACTTTTCGATCCGCGAGCGGGTGGTCCATCACCCGAATGCCAGCGATGAATTACGTGCTGAGATGGTCGAGGCCGGAACCTGCCGTCGCCCTGAGCGATGCCCGAAGCCGTGGTTCTACCGTAACCGTTTCGAAAGCGCTCCCGCCTGAGCCGGGTATGAGCGACGCCGTCTCCGGCGTGCGTCAAAGGCACGCCATTCGGCAGTAGCGGACGCTCCGCTTGCGTCGGATCGGCACGGCCGGTTGATTTTCCGACGCCCGACGCTGGCCGGTTCGGTCAGCGCGCGGCAGAAGCGGATACTTGCTGCGATCGATTGCGCTCACCGCGGCGATCCGGTGACCGGCTTTCGCGCTCTCTGCGCTGGCAAACCCGATGGTCCACTCGTGCTGCGACTTCGAGCTGTAGGTTTCGGCGCCAACCGGTATCGAGTTAGCTCGAGCGCTGGTGGTTGATCGCATCGATGAGGAGATGCAGATTCGGGAGTTGCTCGACGAGAACCTGGATCCGCTCGCCGCGTGCAGCGGTCCCGATGGTGAGGCGTCCGTCATAGGCAGTGACCTCCGTGATCACCGACCAAGGCAGGACCCGGCCCTGCCCGCCGACACCGGCGTAGTCGATCGTGATGTCACCGAAGGCGATTGCACCACCTTGACGCAGCGTCGACAGTGCATCGGGCAACCTGTCTGCCGCGATCCGTCGATCCAGGTCGGCGATGAACGCGGCGAACCGCAGCTCCGGTTTGTCCTTCCCGTCCGCGTGTCGGCGAACCCGATCCGGGTCCCTGAATTCGCCTTTGGCCGTGAGGGAAAGCCCATCGGTGAACGTGATGGTGTGCAGGAACTTGGTCTCCGCGGGATGCCCATTGACCGATACCTGAGTGGTCTTCTGATGGACCGACAACACCTCCCGCAACGGGTAGACCTGCGCTGTCGCACCGCCGATGCACACGCACAATCCATCCGCCCGGACCGTCAGGCGCACTTCGACGGCGGTCTTCGCGCGAAGGCCGTGATGGAGCGTGAATGATTCACCGGACTCACCGGCCGCATAGCCAGTGACCCAGAATGTTTTGCCGCCGACAGTATTCGCGCCACCGGTAGCTGCCCCGGAGACGCCGTCGGGTCGGTAGGTGCCGCGCAGTGCCGAGCGGTTGTTCAGCGCCTGAATCCCCAAGCCGATCGCCAGCGCCACGACGAGGAACACACCGAGCACGAAGAAGTTCATCCAATCCCCCCGGAAATGCTTTCTGGTTCTGCTCGTGCGACTCTAACCGACCGGCGCGGCACCTGCCCGCAACAGCGGCCGAGCTCCACGTGCGTGGCCGACCGAACTGGCCAGAACACTCACTATGCCAAGCGAATTGGGTGGATATTGCCGCCCAGGAGTGGATTGCCTGAGCTGGAGTCAGTATCCTGGGTGCTGTTGCTCGGGACAGCGATGATCGCTGCCGCCGCCTACGGCGCGGTCGAGCACCTGCTCCCGGTCGCCCTTGACATCGCATACGGCGCGGGTGGGGCTGCTGATCACAGTCGGCACCCGAACAGTACGGTGGCCAGCGGTCTCCACCGGCGCCGACGACCGACTTGCATTGCGCTACAACCCATTGCTGAACCCCCACTTCCATACAGCGTGGTTGTTGGGCACCATCGGCGGAACCATGGTCTGGGGCGCCGTCACCGCCGCCATGCCCGGCAAGTTCATCGTGGGTGGTGGTGTGCTGACTGTTCTGGCGCTGGCTACGATCTCACGGGTGCGCGTGACGTCGCGCACGACCTACCTGATTTTCGACAAGAGTACTTTTCGCCTGGTGAACCGGGGGCCGCGAATCGGATTCGACCACGAATTCCGTTGGGATGCAATACAGAACCTCACGCTCGAGCGCGACCACCACCAGCCAGACCCAAACACCGTTGCCGATCGTCACGTTCAGCTGTCCACCGGATGCCCTCATCGCGCACACATCTCCGATCAAGGGCACCGATAACTCGACCAACCCCGACGGCAAATGGCACTACCCTGTCAAGTGGTTCAGCGTCGAACCCAATGCGCTGCTAGCCACAATGCAGTACCTGAGCTCCGACTCCACGCACCGCGCGAACATCACCCGCACGGACCTTCAGGCAATGCTCACGCCACCACCACGATGGGCGGAACGCCCACACCGTTCGTAGCAGGGCACATTGCCGCCGTCAGCTGATGTAGATCGATAGCAGCAACCCGGCGCCGACCGCCTGGCCCGTGCCGTTCTCGTGCATCTGCACGTCGATCACATCGTCCGCCAGCAGAATCGGCTGCAAACGTGACCTGACCGTCGCGCCGTATGGGCCACCACACGCTCATCGGCATAGTGCGTTCCAGCTAGCTCGCATCCGCGTGCCACGGGTGTGCGAGCAGGGCGGCCCAGGCTTTATCCCACGGGAACAAGTGGATGTAGTCCGCGCCGGTGCCGGGGTCGTGTTGCTTGTAGACGTCATCTCCGACCAAAACGGTTACGCCCCAGTCGGAGAGGTCACGTATCGCCCTCTGGAGGGCGGGAAAGCTGATCTGTGCCCAGTTCGAGAACGGCATGGCCACCACGGGCAGGCGCTTGCCGACTGCTTCGACGAGCAGTCCGAGCGGCAGCGTGTCCGAGATTCCGGCGGCCCATTTGGCGAGCGAGTTGCAGGTGAGCGGGGCAACGATCATGGCGTCCGCCGGGGGCAGGATATCGGGGGCGTCGGGTTCCTTGTACTGGCTGCGGACCGGGTGCCCGGTCTTCGCGGCGAGGGCCTCGGTGTCGATGAACCGGCGGCCGTCCGGCGAGGCGATCACGCAGACCTCCCACCCGTCGGCTTGAGCGAGGTCCACCAGCTTGCCGATGTCGGCGGCGGCAGGTGAACCGGTGACGATGGCGTAGAGAACGGGTGCCCCGTGATCGTTCATGCTGCCCAGTGTTTCACCTGCGCACCCCGCACCAGGCCGCAAAGTTCGACAGACTCGTGGTGGAACGCGAATCACTCACTACCAGAGCACGAACGGTCTCGTGTACCTGCGGATGATAACGAGTCAGCTGGGGTGCGATGCTGCGGGCGCTGTTCAGCGATTCCAGGGCGCGGGCGCGGTCGCCGTGCAGCAACCATGCCCGTGACAGGTCGATGAAGTAGTGCCCGGTGCGGCTCGGTGCGGCCCCGCTCGGCAGTTGGATCGTGGCGGCGCGGCTGACGGCGGTTGTGCCATCGGACAATTCGACCGGCACCGCGACCCGATGAATATCGACGTTGGCGGCGGAGAACTTCGTCCCGTAGTGGTTGGCCTGCTCTTGCCGAGGTGCGGTGTGCACGCTGGCGGCGTTCAGATAGTCGTTCGCCAGGTCGGTGTTCCCGGTACGCGCGGCGAGGACTGCGGCCCGCAGATCCAATGCACCGCGGACCGCTCTGGACGCGTCGCTGGCAGGCGCGAGATCCACGAATCCGCTTGCACGGTCGATGGTTCGCAACCCGCCCTTGTACGCCCCGTCGAACAGCAAGATCAGGGCGTGGTTCCATTCGGCGGTCGCGGCCCGCAACGGGTCACCACCGAGGGCGGCGCAGGCGCGGGCACGTTCGTCGGCGAGGTGAGCCAAGTCGAGGTGTCCGAGCCGGTACAAGGAAACAACGGCGTAAGAGTATGCAGCGGAAAGCATTTCGCGGGCTGGCTGTTGGCCGTCGGCGGGGCGTTCATTGCACACTCGGTGCAGGTGGCGCAGCACATCGGGCAATGCGCGCACCACCTCAGCGTGCTTGGTCCTGCGGTCCCACACCTTGATCTCTGCCAGCGCCCCACCGAGGTCGGCCAGACTGCGAGTCTCGGTATCCAACTCGGGGTCGTCGCCCTCCACCAATGCTTGCCGCAGCGCGGGAACACCGGCTTGTTCGGAAGTGGGCAGCGCGTTGCGTGACCCGTAGGGCTGCTCGGTCAAATCGGTCACGCTCACCGAAAGCGCTCGCGCTACGGCGGCCGTGAGGCTGTGCGTCGCGGGGCGCTCCCCGGTCTCCACCTTGCTCAGCAGCGAACTCGAGACGTTCGCCCGGCGGGCGAGGGCGATTTGGGTCAGTCCGCGCAGTTTGCGGACTTCAGCGATACGGGCACCGATGCTGAAATGTCGCTCCACGGTCACTATCCCAGCGTGACCCGTCGGCCCTGATCATTCAATACCGGCTGGTGTGGCAATCCTGTGGAAGTTCACGCCCGCATTCGCGCGCACGCTCACCTGCACGCATCCGCTTCCGGCCGAGGCCATCTCCCGGCGGCGGGTGCTTCCCAACCGAGACAAGGGCAGCGGAAAGCATCGGAGGGGTACCGGTGAGGCGGGAACCGACAGCACTTGGACATATCGACGACGAGGTGACCATAGCGCCGGAATGGGACAGGACGCTATGTACGCGGCTGGCGCGCCAGCTCGGGTACCTGCTGCTATGGCCGCCGGAAAACACGCGGCTGGGACTGGTCGATCTAGTCCGCGAAACCGACGTGGACGCCGTGATCACACCATCCCCGGCGCACGTGGACGCGCTCACGTTGGACCGACTCATGCATGTGTGTGACCTCGAAACAGTCAGCCCGCGTGAAACATTCGCGCGCTACTTCGGAGGGCGGCACGGATGTCCAGCGTGAGACCATGCGGCCCAGCAGAATTCGCGGTCTTGCGAGCACTGAGCGATGAGGAGCCGCTCAGCGTCGCTGCGCTGGCGATCCGGAGCCGGCGTTCTGAGGACTCCACGCAGCTGGCCGTCGAGTTCCTGCTGAACCAGGGCCTACTGGTGCGCGACAACCGGGGCGAATGTCATATGACCCGCGCCGGTCGGGTGTTGTGGGACACCAAGGGGAAGCGGTTCACGGCATGACCATGGGCGAGCGAGTGCGCGCCCCTCCGCAGCACTCTGCGCCTGCACCCCCGACCGGCGAGCGCTGGCCGATCTCCGGGCTCGGTCGCGCTCGCTGGGCAACCTTTCGCCTGATCGAAATGGGCGAAAGGGACAAATAGGGAACAACTCAATGAGGTGAAACACAATGCGGACCAATATTTTCCGCACAGTCCTATTCGTCGCGCTCGCTACGGCTGGCGTGATGCTGACCTCGGGGACCGCCAGCGCCGTTACTCCCGCCCAATGTGAAAAGGAATCCAACGGGAAGGTCGTCGGCCACCTCGACCCCAACGACTCCAGCAAGGCAATCTGCACGTGCAAGGGCGGGTTCTACGACGGCCAGGAGGTGTACGGGGCGACGATCATCTATGTAGGCCAGTACCCGTATCCGGTTACGTGCGTGGGCCTCGAGGTCGGGGCCTAGGCTCGCGACCATGACCACCAACCCGCCTGCCCCGCCCGTGTTGGGCGAGCCGATCGCGACGCGCATCTACAGCGACCCGCACGGGACGGTGACCGTCCGGATAGGTCGCCCGCAACCATGGTCCGAGCACGGCCGCGCGCTGTACGTGTGCCCGTACTCGATCACCGGCGACATTCCGGACGCCCCCGGCGGCGGTGACGCCTACGCCACGGGCATCGACGACCTGGACGCGCTCATGCTGGCGGCCCATGCGATCGAATCCGTTGTGTACCTGTGGAATGTGAAACTGGGGCGCGCGCTGCGATCGACGGCGGGGCTCGGGGGTTGGCGGCTCACGTATCCGCCGCCGACCGCCACCGTGACCGACACCGAATAAACGTGTGGCCGCCAACCGGTTTCGAAATACATTGTGCTACAACGGTATCCCGCGCGTGCACGACAGACATCGCGTGGGACAGGGCGCTGTGCACGCGGCTGGCGCGCCAGCTCGGGTACCTGCTGCTGCGGCCGCCGGAAATGGGGCTGGTAGGTGTGGGCGCGTCCGTGAGTCCGGCCCTCTCCCTCGCTCTGCGTCTTTGTCGCTGATCCTTTGTCCTTTGTCTTTTGGTTTTCAGGGTTTGTCTCCGGGCTTGACCTGAACCTTGGTCGAGGTTGGAGAGTAGGGTCATGCCGACCGAAACCACACTCAGCGCAGCCCCTTTCGATGCCACTACGATCGACACCCTTGCGCAGTCGCTGTCAGCTGCGACTGTGGTCGGAATCGGGGAATCGACGCGATTCGCTCAGGAGACGTTTGCGCTTCGGGAAGAGTTGTTCCGGAATCTGGTTGTGCATTACGGATTTCGGACGCTCGCTGTCCAGGACAGTGCCGATGTCGGTGAGACCCTGGATGTCTACGTGCGGGAGGGCAGGGGGACGGCGGTGTCGGCTCTCGAGCTGGCCTGGCGTCCCTGGCGTACCGCGGAGATGGCTGCGGCACTGACCTGGATTCGTGAGTTCAACGAGGCCCATCCCGGCGATGAAGTGCGCGTTATCGGCGTCAAGCCGGCCCAGGCCAAGCCGGAGGATTACGACGCCGTGCTCGATGCGGTCCGAATCCAGGCTCCGGATCGTGCGGCCGATCTCGCTGCGCATCTGGAGCCCATCCGCACCGCCCACACGCTGGACGAGCACGTCCAACGTGCCCGAGGCGTCCACCCTGGCCGCCCGTTCCTCGACCACGCCCGCGACGCCTCGACGCTCCTCGCCTCGATCCCGGATATCAGCGAAACCGTCCAGGCCCGAATGGCTCTGATCGAGGATTTCCACCGCCACAGCGTCGCGGGCCGCGGCAGCTACGCGGGTGAGGCCGAACTGTGGGCCTCCTCGATCATCGGCCACCACCAGCGCACGGGACTGCGGACCGTGTACTGGGACGGCATATCGCATGTCTCCGCCGATGCTGCGGCCCTGGGTCTGGCCGGGGACCAGGTCTCCAAATCCAGTGTGGGCAGCGTTCTCCGTGAGCATTTCGGCCGCGACTATGCCCCGGTGGCCATCGGCTTCCACCACGGCAATGTCGGCGTGGCCGAGATCCCCTCCCCCGCACCGGATTTCCTGGACGCGACGCTGGGTGAGATGGGCCTTCCGCAACTCTGGCTCGACATGCGCACCGCCCCGATCGCAGCCCCCGCCAAGATGCGCGTGATCAGCGGCGTCTACGACCCGGTCCGGGATGCGGACGAACACTTGGCGATTCGCGACCTGTCAACGGCCTTCGACATTCTCGTCCACATCCGGGAGGTGACCCCGGTCCACTGGTTGCCGTGAATCCCACGGCCATCCGATGTGTTCCCGTCACATACGCTGCCGCAGTGAGCGAAGACCTGAGTGAAGACGTCCGGCACCCGACGGAAGAGCAACGGCGGCAACGCAATGCGGAGGCCAACCAGTGGTGGGCGCGGAACTACGGACGCCGCGTGGAACTCGGTAGCTTCGGTCAGGCCATGTCGGTATTGCTGAGCGCCGAACTCGATACGTGGTCCCGGACCGAGATCGATGGCGTCTACGCGAATTTGGGGTGGGAATCGACCGGCGCCGCAGCTGCGCTGACTGCGGAAGGCGCGGCGCTCGTCGCGGTCGAGACCCCGCACTCGATCACGGCGCCGGGCTTCGGGTACGGAGAGATCAAACAGCTTCTGCTGTCGTACCCCTGTCCGCCCGCGCTCGTCGATCACGTGTTCACGACCGCGCTGGCCGAGTGCATCGGCGTCCTCGGCGAACCGGATCTGGTGGGCGGCCCGGGCGCTCTGGCGATCTGGCTGCGGCCCGACGACATCGTGACGCTGGGCCGATCGATCCGCCCGATCGAGGTGAGCCTGCGGATCGAGCCGCGCGGGCCACATACGGCCGAGCGCGAATTCGACTGGGAATACGACGAAGACCACCGGCCCGCCGAGTGCTGGCTGGCATGGCCGGACGAGGCGCGCCGCACCGAGGTCGGCGCCCTCGGCTACAAGGAGCCCGACGCACTGACCCTCGACGAACTCGACGACCACATCGACCGGTTGTTCCTCTCCCTGGCGGTGGATCTCCCGGTTCTGCATCCCCTGGTGCCGCACGCGATCTGGGTTCTCACCCTGGCCGACGAGCCGGAGTGGGTGGCCCAGGGCTTCTTCGCCTCCAACGCCCAGTCCCGCCTGGAGGTGCGCGAGGAGGGCGGGGTGCGCGGCCAGATGTTCAACCACGGTGTCGCCTCGGCGCGGCAGATCGCGGCGGAGACGAAGGCGGCGATCCGCCGGTCGGGCGCGAAATATCCGTCGGATTTGCGGTTTCAAGCATGGCTGTCGCCATCGAAGCCTGGGTTGCAGGCCTTCCGGCTCGGATTGCAGTGGGACGAGCGGGAACCGGAGGAGACCTGACGCCCGCGCTACCCCGGGATACGGCTACCCGACCGCGGGAATATGGGGGAGCTGGTGGCTCATCCGATCGCGCTTGGTCGCGAGGTAGTGCACATTGTGCTCGGTCGGCGGGGTCTGCAGGGGGATCCGCGCGTGCACCGCGATGCCATTGGCCTGCAAGCCCGACTGCTTCGCGGGGTTGTTGCTCAGCAGGCGCACCGACCGCACCCCCAGATCGGCGAGGATGCGGGCGGCGGCGCCGTAGTCGCGGGCGTCGATGGGCAGGCCCAGGCGGACGTTCGCGTCCACCGTGTCCGCGCCCGCGTCCTGGAGTTCGTAGGCGCGGAGCTTGTTGAGCAGGCCGATGCCCCGGCCCTCCTGGCCGCGCAGGTAGACGATGACGCCGCGCCCGGCCTCGGCGACGGCCTCCAGGGCGGCGTCGAGTTGCTCGCCGCAGTCGCAGCGCAGCGAGCCGAAGGCGTCGCCGGTGAGGCATTCGGAATGCACTCGGGCGAGCGTGTTCTCGCCCGACGGGTCGCCGTGGACGAGGGCGAGGTGTTCCGCGCCGGTGTGGGCGTCGGAGTAGCCGTAGACGCGGAAGTCGCCGAAGCGGGTGGGCAGCCGCGTCTCGACCTCGCGGATGATGCCGTGCTCCAGCTGTTTCCGATGTGCGATCAGGTCGGCGATGGAGATCAGCGGGATACCCCATTCCCGCGCCATGACCAGCAGCTCGGGCAGCCGCGCCATGCTGCCGTCGTCATTGACGACCTCGGCGATGACACCGGCCGGACGCAGCCCGGCCAGCCGCATCAGATCGACGGCGGCCTCGGTGTGGCCCGGACGGCCCAGCACGCCACGGGGATTCGCGCGCAGCGGGAACACGTGCCCGGGCCGGGAGAGCTGGGCCGCGGTGGTGCGCGGGTCCGCCAGCAGGCGCATGGTGCAGGCGCGGTCGGCGGCCGAAATGCCGGTGCTGACACCGGAAACGGCGTCCACCGAGACGGTGTAGGCGGTGCCCTTGGGATCCTCGTTGACCGAGGTCATCGGCGGCAGTTGGAGGCGGTCGCAGTCCTCGCCGGCCATCGGCACGCAGAGCACCCCGCTGGTGTGCCGCACCAGGAACGCGATGTTCTCCGCGGTCGCGTGCTCGGCGGCCAGGATCAGATCGCCTTCGTTCTCGCGGTTCTCGTCGTCCACGACCAGCACCATGCCGCCGCGGGCCACCGCCGCCACCGCGGCTGCGATCGAGTCGAGTTCACCGGTCATCGTCGACCACCTCCTCCGGCCGCACGGGCTGGCGACCTATTTCCAATCGAAATATGACGAGTGCGGAACAACGAGGTGAGGTCCCGCTCAGCGGTCAGGAAAGTGCGGTCAGTGCACGCCTCGGGCCATAGTGGTGACGGAGTTTTCAGCACGCCACAACGGCCCGGAGGCGAATCGCCTCCGGGCCGTTGTTCATTCAGTTGTCAGTGCCTCACACGAGAGTCAGTGCGCGGCACCACCGGTGGCCGGAGTCCGGCCGTGCTTCATGAAGAACGCTCCGATCAGCGCTACCGCGGCGGAGATCGCCACGAAGTAGAAGCCCATCTCGTATCCCTTGTCGGCGTACAGCAGCGGGATGTCCTTGGTGACCGGCGGCTGACCTGCCACCGTCACCACGGCCGTGACCGGGTTGGCGACCAGGAACGCGGTCGCGACCGCGAGGCCGATGCCCGCGCCCATGGCCTGCATGACACCCAGCATGCCAGCGCTGATGCCCTGCTGTTGTGCCGGAACGCCTTCCACGATGAGGTTCGGCGTGGACGCGTAGTACAGCGCGAAGGCCGCACCGTACACCGCGCTGATCAGCGCCTGTGTCTGCCAGCCGTGCGAGAGGGCCGCATAGGCCAGGCCGCTGCCGGCGAAGATGACCAGTGCCGTCACCAGTGGCCAGCGGGCGCCGGAGCGCCGGATCCACAGGCCGCCGAGGAAGCCGAAAACCATGGCGATCAAGGACTGTGCGAGGGTCACATGGGTGGCGAACTTCAGCAGCGAGAAGTTGTCACCGTAGCTGTAGCCGGGGTTCAGATCGACCTTGACCATGTCCGGCGGCAAGTGCTGGTACACCTGCTCCGGCGGCACCTGCGCGTTCACGACCTCTGGGGTCACCTGCGCATTCACCTTGTCCGTCAGCATCTTGACCACATCCGGCGGCAGGTCCATGCCCGGCGGCAGAGCAGCCTTGGCCTGTGCCTCGGCCGCGGCGAGACCCTGGGCCCGCGCCTGCGTGAGGGCCATGGCCTGCGCCTGGCTCAGCGCCCCGGCCTTCACTTGATCCCAGGTGGCGTCCTTGACCTGCTGGACCACCTCGGCGGACGGCGGCGACTGGGTCATGTAGCCGGTCGCGTAGGACTGGAAGCCGATCATGAACGAGGCCAGCAGACCGATGAACAGCACCACGCTGACTCGCGGGTTGAACAGCAGCTTCATGTCCATGATCGGGTGCTTTGCCCGCATCTCCACGATCGGGAACAGCGCGAGCAGCACCAGGCCGACGATCAGCCAGACCAGCGTGGAGGGCTTGGACCAGCCCCAATCCTGACCCTTGTCCAGGTACAGCAGGGTGAGGGTGGCGCCCGCGCCGAGCAGCACCGCGCCGATGATGTCCAGACGCTGCGGGGTGCGCAGCTTCGATTCCGGCACAAAAATGATCAGCAGCGGAAGCATGATCACGGTGAAGACGAACAGGAACCAGAACAGTCCACGCCAGGAGTAGTGATCGGTGATGTAGCCGCCGATCAGCGGACCGGCGAGGGCGGACACACCCAGACCCGTGGAGGCGATGCCGAGACCGATGGGAACCATCCGGCGCGGCATCAGGTCCCGGATCAGGCCGTAGGACACCACGGTGGTCGCAATGGCCGTCGCCTCCAGCGCGCGGCCCGCGAGGAAGACGGCCCAGTTGCTGGTCACGGCGCACATCGCCGTGCCGATCAGGAACAGCACACTGCAGACCAGGAACATCCGCTTCTTGCCGTAGATGTCGCTGAGCTTGCCGATCAGCGGGGACACGGCGGCGCCGAAGATGCCGAAGACGATGATGGCCCAGTTGATGTTCGCGCCCTGTTCGGGGAAGGTGGGCGCGATCTGTCGCAGTGCCGAGGCGACCATGACGTACTGCATCGGGGAGACCTCGGTGAACAGCACGATGATCGCGAGGACCGACCAGATCCTCAGATTCGAGGCGCCGTCGAGGCGCCCGGATTCCTCAGGCGCGGGACTCGGTGGCACCGCGGTGTCGACGGAGGTGGACATGTGGCGTCCTCCAGGGGTGGGTAGTAACACGATCGTGTGAACCGTGTCACGGCCACTGGGCGCCGACTATCGCCAAGTCCGTTCAGTGGGAATCGCTGGAATTCTGCTTCTTCGCGGGCTTCCGGCGGCTACGCTGTCTCGCCAATTTGTCCAAATCCGCCAGCAAGTCCTCGGCGAATTCCTTTTCGGCCTCGTAATGCTTGACGCACCAGCGCAATACCGCGCTGGGATATGCCCAGTCCGGATTCACATCCGCGCCCTCGGCGTCCGCCTGTGCGCGCCGCCGCATGGTCTCGGTGTATTCGATGTGCTGGGTGAGGATCTCGCGCATGCGCTCGGGCTCGGCCAGGTGCCCCAGCCAGGCCCGCAGCATCACGCTGTGCTTGAGGACGGGAGCCTCGACGGGGGAGTGGTTGACCCAGTTCGACGCCGCCTCACGCCCGCTCTCGGTAATCGCGTACATGCGTTTGCCGCGCATGCCGTCCTCGGACACCACGGTCCGGGAGATCGCGTAGCCGTGCTTTTCCAAACGCTTGAGCTCGGCGTAGATCTGGCTGAACGACGGACTCCAGTAGAAGAACTGCAGACTCCAGTCGGCCCATTTCTTCAGGTCGTATCCGGACAGTTCTTCGGCGTGCGAGAGCATTCCGAGAACCGCCCACGCCGTTGTGGGAAGTTCCGGAATCGCCTGCGTCTCTTCGGCAGGCACGCCATCGGTCATGATCGAACTGTATCGCCCCCGCATGCCCTGGCTCCGCTCAACGCCAGTGGGCGCGACGCGGGAACAGGGTGCGGCCGGCCTCGTGCGCGACCTCCAGCACGACGCGGGCCAGCCGGTCGTAGCTCATGCCGTCGGCACGCCCGGACAGCGACAGCGCGGCGGGCGCGGTGCCGCGGCCCCGCAGCGGCGCTGCGACACAGGCGATTCCGGCGACGGCCTCCTCGCGGTCGATGGCCACGCCCTGCCGCATGCGGATCTGCTGCAGCTCGCGCGAGAGTGCCTCGGGCTCGCAGATGGTGCGCGGGGTCAGGCGCGGCAGCCGGGTGCGCAGCGCGGCCTCGGCGATGTTCGGCTCCAGGCAGGCGAGCATCGCCTTGCCGAGCGCGGTGGCGTGCGCGGGCATCCGGCCGCCCAGGCGGGTGGGCAGGCTGGCGGCGAAGCGGCCGCCGGCCTTGTCCAGGTAGACCACGTCGCGGCCGTCGAGGACGGCCAGGTGTCCGACCATGCCGGTGCGCTGGCTCAGCTCGTGCAGCAGCGGGGACACGGCATCACGAATCTCGTTGTGGTCGGCGGTGAGTCCGCCGAGCTCGAGTGCGCGCATGCCCAGCCGGTAGCCGCCCGAGGTGTGGGCCAGCCAGCGCAGCTTGATCATCTGGTCGAGGATCCGGTGCACGGTGGACCGCGGCAGCCCGGTGCGCTCGACCAGGCCGAGCAGCGTGAGGGTGGGGGTGGATGCGTCGAATGCGTCCAGGATCAAGGTCATCCGCTCGATCATCGAGACGGGAACTTCGGCGCTGGCGCGAGATTCCTTGGCGCGCATGGGGTTGTGTGGGTGTCGAGTCTCCGCCGGGGGCAGCATGGTGACGGACATATGTACCTCCGTTGGTTCATATCCAGTCTAGGACTATTCCGATTAGGCATGTACCTAGTTTGGAGCTTGTGCTACCCATCACAGTGCCTCGTGCCACAACCTGCGGAATCGGGAGAACTACGTAAAACCTACGCATCCGTGTCCCGATCAGCGAACCAGGGAGTTGACGCCTCCTGCGCGCGACCTGCTGTCATGACTGCTAGCTATATTTCGGATCGAAATAAGGAGGCGCCGGTGCTTACTGGTGTCAATGTGCCCGGCGGCCGGACACCGGCCATCGACGCGACGGCATTCAAGACCGTTCTCGGCAGGTTCTGCTCGGGAGTCACCGTGATCACCGCCCTTACCGAGGACGAACCCCTCGGCTTCGCGTGCCAGTCGTTCGCATCGCTGTCCATCGACCCGCCGCTGGTGAGCTTCTTCCCGGCGCGGACCTCGAGCACCTGGCCGAGGATCCGTGAGGTGGGCCGGTTCTGCGTGAACATCCTGGCCGACGATCAGGCCGAGATCTGCCGTCAGCTCGGGCGGCCGGGCGCGGACAAGTTCGCGGGCGTGGAGTGGGCCGCCTCGGAGAACGGCTCGCCCTTGCTCGCCGGTGCCATGGCCTCCATCGACTGCGAGCTGTACGACGAAGCCGATGGTGGCGACCACACCATCGTCATCGGCCGCGTGACCTGCTTGAATGAGCATTCCGAGGCGAAGCCGCTGCTGTTCTACCGCGCGGCGTTCGGTCGTCTCGACACGCAGTAGGCACGGTTGTCCCGAGCATCAGTGGGCGTAGTCGTCCCGGCCATCGGCCGGCGCGGTCGTCTCGTCCATCAGTAGTCACAGCCCGGCCAGTGAGACTGCGCTGTCGTCGCCGTCACATCGGCCGCAACCATCGAAGCAAGGCAAGGGAGAGGAATTCACATGACCACCATGGACGGTGAGGTGCGGGTCATCGACGCGGGCAAGCCCCCGGCGCGATTCGCGCGCGGCTGGCACTGCCTGGGCCTGGCCGACTCCTTCCGCGATGGAAAGCCGCACACCGTCAAGGCTTTCGGCACCGAGATCGTCGTGTTCGCGGCCGAGGACGGCACCCTCAACGTGCTCAACGCGTACTGCCCCCACATGGGCGGCAACCTCGCCGACGGCACCGTCAAGGGCGACTCCATCGCCTGCCCGTTCCACGACTGGCGCTGGAACGGCAAGGGCAAGTGCACCGGCATCCCGTACGCGCGCCGCGTGCCCCCGCTGGCCCGCACCAAGGCGTGGCCGACCATGGTCGAGAACAAGATGCTGTTCGTCTGGAACGACCCGGAGGGCAAGCAGCCGCCGGCCGAGCTGGCGATCCCGCGCATCGACGCCGCCTTCGACGACGAGTGGACCGACTGGACCTGGAACTCGATGATCGTCGACGCCAACTGCCGCGAGGTCGTCGACAATGTCGTGGACATGGCGCACTTCTTCTACGTGCACTATGGCTTCCCGACCTTCTTCAAGAACGTCTTCGAGGGCCACACCGCCAGCCAGTACATGACCTCCGTGTCGCGTGAGGACATGATGGGCGAGACCGCCAAGGCGCTGGGCGGCAAGAACGTCCTCCAGTCGGAGGCCTCCTACTACGGGCCCTCCTACATGATCGACTACCTCAAGAGCGAGAGCCCGAACGGGCTGGTCGTCGAGGGCTACCTGATCAACTGCCACTACCCGATCAATGAGAATCAGTTCGTGCTCATGTACGGCGCGATCGCCAAGAAGCCGGAGGGCGTGCCCGCCGCGCAGGCGCAGGAGATCGCCGAGAAGTTCGTGGGCGGTCTGGGCAAGGGCTTCGAGCAGGACGCGGCCATCTGGAAGCGCAAGTCGCGCATCAACAATCCGCTGCTGTGCGAGGAGGACGGGCCGGTCTACCAGCTGCGTCGCTGGTACGAGCAGTTCTACGTGGACACGGCCGAGGTCAAGGACGAGATGACCGACCGCTTCGAGTACGAGGTGGACACCACCCGCGCGGTCACCGCGTGGGAGGCCGAGGTCGCCGACAATATCGCCAAGCGCGAAGCCGCCGTGGCGAGCAACGTCTCCGACGCTGTTGCGAGCAACGTCTCCGACGCGGTGGCGCAGGGCTGAGAGACGCTGCCATGGACAAGGTTTCGTGCCGGTCCTGCGGGACCTGCGTGCTGGTGGAGAAATACAGCGACCAGCACACCAGCGTGCAGTGGAACAGGGACGCACAGGCCGCCTGCACGGAACTCGCGGACACCGGACTGCGAGCTCACACGTGCCCGGCGCTGCGGGCCAGCATCGACGAGGCCGTCGCCTCGGGTGCGTTGACCGTCAGCACGCGTGACGTGGACGTGCGCACTCGCGGGCGAACTCTGGCCTGAGTGGAGTCGCCGGCTGCGGTCGGCGGCCTCCGGGTGGGCCTCCCGACATCGTCGGCGGTCGGCCCCGAGTAGCGGATACCCCTCCAGGACGGGGTCGAAACTGACAGCACAGGAATGGAACTGGTGGAACGGATGACGGTCACGGACTTCGAGGTGGACGCGGCTGTGGAAGCCGCGCAGGTGAGCGGGATCACATCGGTGCGGATCGTGCGCGTGGTGCGTGAGACGGCCGACGCGGTGTCGCTCGAGCTGGCTCCGGACGCCGCATACGCCGACCGGTTCTCGTATCGTCCGGGACAGTTCCTGACCCTGCGCATCCCGAGCGATCTCACCGGGTCGGTGAGCCGCTGCTACTCGCTGTCGAGCGCGCCGCACGAGGGCGGTCCGCTGAAGGTCACCGTGAAGCGGACCGTCGACGGCTACGGCTCGAACTGGCTGTGCGACAACGCCACCGAGGGCCTGACCCTGGACGTGCTGCCGCCCGCCGGCATCTTCACCCCGGACTCGCTGGATACCGACCTGCTGCTGTTCGCCGGCGGCAGCGGCGTCACCCCGGTGCTGTCCATCCTGAAATCCGTACTGGCACAGGGCTCCGGCCACTGCACGCTGATTTACGCCAACCAGCACGAGAATTCGGTTATCTTCGCCGAGGAGCTCGCGGAACTGGCTGCCGCGCACCCGGATCGACTCCTGGTGCTGCACTGGCTGCAGTCGGTGCAGGGCTTGCCGAGCGTGGCCGGTCTGGCCGCGATGGCGCGTCCATGGGCGGGCCGGGAGGTTTTCGTCTGCGGTCCCGGTCCGTTCATGGACGCGGTCGCGGCGGCCATGGCCGAGCTCGGCGCGGACCGCAAGCGCGTCCACTCGGAGAAGTTCGTCTCGCTGTCCGGCAACCCGTTCGAGATCGACACGGCCGCAACCGAGGTGGTGGCCGATGACGGTGACGCCGCCCTCGCGCGGGTCGAGCTCGACGGCGAGAACCACGAGCTGACCTGGCCGCGGCAGCAGACCCTGCTCGACACCATGCTCGCCAAGGGCCTGGATGCCCCGTACTCGTGCAAGGAGGGCGCGTGCAGCGCCTGCGTGTGCCGGGTGGTCTCCGGCGAGGTGAGCATGCGCCGCAATGAAATCCTGGAGGAGGAGGACATCGCCGACGGCTATGTGCTCGCCTGTCAGGCCGTTCCGGTCACCGACGACGTCACCGTCACCTATTCCTGATATCCCGAATCTCCCGAGGAGTATCACCATGGCTGCCTTCGCCTCGCTCGGCTACGTGCGCGCCCAGATCGCCGATGTGGACGCCTGGCGCGCATTCGCCTTCGACACCATCGGTTTCGCCGAGGGCTCCGGCCCGAACGCGGATTCGGTGTACCTGCGCGTCGACGAGCACACCTACCGGCTCGAGCTGGTGCCGGGCGACCGTGACGCGGTCATCGCCGTCGGCTGGCAGGTCGCCGACCGGCGCTCGCTGGAGCTGGTGCGCGAGATCCTGGAGAAGGCCGGCGTCGCGGTCACCACGCTGACGCTGGCCGAGGCCGCCAACCGGCACGTCGAGGAGGCCATCGCCTTCGTCGATCCGTCCGGGTTCACCATCGAGGTCTTCCACGGCCCGCTGCTGGACCACAGCCCGGTGGTCGGCAAGTTCGGCAACCGGTTCGTCACCGGGGACCTGGGGCTGGGCCACGTGGTGCTGCCGGTGCGCGATATCGAAGAGGCGCGCAGGTTCTACACCGAGGTGCTGGGCTTCGCCTCCCGCGGCTCGTTCCGGGTGGGCCCGCCCGAGCACCCGATCTGGATCCGCTTCATGGGCGTCAATGCCCGCCATCACAGCCTGGCGCTCATCCCGGGCTCGCGCCCGGACGGCCCGGGCATCGTGCACGTCATGATCGAGGTGGACTCGCTCGACGATGTGGGCCGCGCCCTGGACCGCGTGAACAAGGCGGGCTACCACCTGTCCTCCACGCTGGGCCGCCACACCAACGACAAGATGATCTCCTTCTACGTCCGCACGCCGGGCAACTGGGATCTCGAATTCGGTTGCGAGGGCATGCTCGTCGGCGACGACTACGTCGCCGAGGAGATGACCGCCGACAGCTACTGGGGCCACGAGTGGGCTAGGGGCTGACCCCACCCGCACCCGCGCTCCCGGCACGGAAGGACAGTGACATGCGTGCGGTAGTCATGCGGAATCGGAAACTCGTGGTCGACGAGGTGCCCGAACCGGTCCCCGGACCCGGGCAGGTGCTGGTCGAGACCATCGCCTGCGGGATCTGCGGATCCGACAAGCAGGCGCTCGACCACACCGACGAGTTCCTGCAGGCCTCGCGCGACAGTGGCGTGCCGACCTTCCTGTTCGATCCGCACCGGGACCTGGTGCTGGGCCACGAGCTGGCCGCCCGGGTCATCGGCGCCGGACCGGACACGCCGTTCGTGGCAGGGCAGCACGTGGTCGCGCTGCCCTGGGCGCTGGACGCCGCGGGCGGGATCCACGGAGTCGGATACTCCAACGACTTCCCGGGCGGCTTCGGCGAGCGCATGGTGTTGCAGGCCATGGCACTCGAGCCCATTCCCGAGCATGTGCCGCCGCATGTCGCCGCCCTGACCGAGCCGCTGGCGGTCGGGTTCGGCAATGTGGCGCGCACCGGCATCGGGCCGGACGGGACCGGGATCGTGATCGGTTGCGGGCCGGTCGGTCTGGGTGCCGTGGCCGCGCTGGCCGAGCGCGGCGTCGCACCCATCGTGGCCTCGGATCCGTCGAAGCTGCGCCGGGAGGCCGCGCTGCGGCTCGGCGCGCATCGGGTGGTGGATCCGGCCGTCGCGGATCCGGTCGAGGTGTGGCGGGAGCTGTCCGCGCCGGGGCAGCAGCTGCACGTGTGGGTGTGCGCCTCGGTACCGGGACTGCTCAACGACCTCATGTACAAGGTCCCGCGCGAGACGGTCATCCTGCAGATCGGCGCGGTCATGACCGATGATGTCATCCGGCCCATCGTCGGCATCTACAAGGACATCTCGCTCCAGATGTGCATGGTGTACCCGCACGAGGAGTACGCGAAGACCCTGCGCCGCATCGCCGATGGCGCCGTGGACGCCGCCTCGCTCATCACCGATCAGGTGGGGCTGGACGGGGTCGCGGGCGCCATCGAGTCACTGCGCAATCCCGACGATCACATTCAGATCCTGGTCCGCCCCGGAATGTGAGCGCGCACCAGCCGGCAGAAGTCGACCGGGTGCAGGCCGTCCGCGCGCTGCCACAGGGCGGCGTCGACGGCGGTGTGCTGCGAAATGTGTTCGGCCACAGTGAATCCGCGGCGATCGAGCAGCGCTGTCACGGACTCGGGTGAGAAGAAGCTGAGCAGCGGCTCACCCTGTTCGGCGGTGGCGGCGAGCGCGAATTCGGCGAAGACACGGCCGGATTCGTCGCGCAGCTCCGGTAACAGCGCGTACTCCATCACCAGTTCGGTGCCGGGCGCCCAGTCCGACAGCGTGTCCAGGGTGGCGCCGATCGCCGATTCGGTCAGATACATGGTGACGCCCAGCCAGCTCACCAGGGCGGGCCGATTCGGGTCGAAGCCGTGGGCGGTCAATTCCGCGGCCAGGTCGTCGCGTTCGAAATCGACGCCGACGAATTCGACCGTGGCGATGCCGATTCCGGCGGCGGCGAGCAATTCCCGCTTCCACGCCTGGGTGGCGGGATGGTCCACCTCGTAGACCGCGACCCGCCCCGCCAGGGGCGAGCGGTAGGCGAAGGTGTCCAGGCCCGCGCCGAGGATCACGTACTGCTCGAACCCGCCGGCCGCCAGCCGGGCCTCGGTGTAGTGGCTCCGCGCGCTGACCTGGGATCTGGTGCCGCTGAGCACCGGGTGGCCGCCGAACTCCCGGTGATAGGAGATGAGTTCGGCGGCCCGCTCGCCCAGCAGCGTCTCGGCCACGGTGTCCTGGAACAGATGCGGTGGGCGATCCACGATCAGATGCGCGGCGCGCCCGGCCGCCGCCATCATCGCGGTCCGGCTCGGGCCCCTGTTGTCCGTCGAGCCGTTGTCCATCGAATTCTCCCTCCACGTAAGGATGCGCGGCAGCCCATTATCGGAAATCGCGACCGCGAGATCCGATGGTAGACAGGAGAATTCGATTTCGCTTCCACCATATCACACGGAAATAAATTCCCGATTACGGTGAAATGCCGTCGGACTATCGATCGGTGAAGGTGATCCGGACCGTCACCGGATCGCTCTCCAGCGCCGCGAAGAAGCCGCGGGTGAACGGGGCCAGCGCCGGATGCGGGGCGAAGGTGCGGGCACGGGCCACCACATCGTCGTCGGGAAGCAGCGCGGCGGTGCCGGTGCGCCAGCTATCACCCTGGCGGACACGGACATTCGGGTTGGCCGTGAGGTTCAGGCCCCAGCCCGATCGCAGGCCGTGCTGGCAGATGGCCCACGCGCCCTCGTCGTCGAACAGCAGAGACACCGGCACGCGGCGTGGCTGCCCGGACTTGCGGCCGACGGTTTCGATCTCGCTGGCGAAGGCGGTGCGGATGCCGATCCGGTCCAGGGCACGGACGGTCGGGTTCATCACGTAGCGGCCCAGGGCGCGCTCGGTGCGGAACTTGCGGGCCGCGCGGTCGGCGGTGGTGCGCGCGTCGGCGGTGCGCGGGGCGGTGGATCGCTTGCTGCGGAAGGCGTCGAAGCCGTTGCGGCGCAGCATGGTCACCGCCGTCAGCCAGGGCGAGCGGTCCGGATCGGGATCCTTGCCCGCGCCGAGCCGGTGCAGCTGGTCGGTGTGCCACTGCAGGTCGAGCGCGCCGTCGAAGGACTTCAGACCGCCATTGGCGGCCAGGCGCGGGGGCAGGCCCAGCGAGATGTGCGGCGGGCGCAGCGCGTCGGTGCGCTCGGTGAGCAGATCGGCTGCGGCGCTGGGGATCACTGCCGTGGGGCGGCCCAGGCCGATCAGGTCGCAGGTGCCGCCGGCCAGTGCGTCGGACATGGCGGCGCGGGAGCGGAAACCGCCGGTAACCGCGATCGGGACCGAGCCCGCGGCCCGCCGGGCGGTCTCGGCGTAGTCCAGGAAGTACGCCTCGCGGGCGCGGGTGCTGGCCGAGGCCGTGCGCGGCCGGCCCATCATGGCGGGGGATTCGTAACTGCCGCCGCTGATTTCGAACAGGTCCATCTGCTCGCCGGACAGCTCCTCGATGACCGTGCGCGACTCGTCCTCGGTGAAGCCGCCGCGCTGGAAGTCGGCCGAATTGAGTTTGATGCCCAGCCCGAAGCCCGGGCTCACCGCCGCGCGGATGCTGCGCACCACCTCGACCACGAATTGCCGCCGCCGCGCGGCGTCGCCGCCCCAGGCGTCGGTGCGCTGATTCGACAGCGGGGACAGGAACTGCGAGACCAGATAGCCGTGCGCGCCGTGGATCTGGACGCCGTCGAATCCGGCGGCCTCGGCGACCCGGGCGGCGCGGCCGAAGCGGGCGATGATGTCGAGGATCTCGTCCTCGGTCAGCTCGCGCGGGGCGGGCACGCCGGGGATGCCCATGGCAATGGCCGAGGGTGCGACCGCGCGGGTGCGGGTGACGATCGGGTTGGCCTGCCGTCCGGGATGATTCAGTTGCACCCAGACCTTGCCGCCGCCCTCCTTGGCGACCTTGGCCCAGCGAGTGAGGGCCTCCAGATCCCGTTCGTCCTCGATGGCCACATTGCCGGGTTCGCCGCAGTGGCGGCGGTCGACCATGACATTGCCGGTGACGATGAGGCCGTAGCCACCGCGGCTCCAGTGGCCGTACAGTCGTTCCAGCCGCGCGTCGGGGGCATTGTCACCGTTGGCCAGCCCTTCGCTCAGGGCGGATTTCATGATCCGATTGGGTAGCACCTGACCGCTGGCCAGCGGCAGGGGGTCGTGCAGGGTCGACTGTCGCGCGGTGGATGCTGACGTCATGGTGTGGCCCCGATTCCTCGTCGAAGAGTTGAGCGGCGGACTACACTGAGTATACCAATCGGTATATCCAAAAACGGTAGTACACCGATCGGTATAGATCAAGGAGGAATCGTCCATGGGTGCCCGCGACCGCCTCATCGACAGCGCCATCGCCCTGATGCGGTGCAATGGCATCGCCGGGACCGGCATCGCGCAGCTGCTCGAGCACAGCGGCATCTCCCGCCGGTCGATCTACCTGAACTTCCCGGGTGGCAAATCCGAACTGGTCGCCGAGGCCACCCGGACCGCCGGACAGGCCACCAGCGCACTCATGCGCACCGTCACCGCCGGCACCGATCTGGCCGGCGCCATCGCCGCCTTCCCGGCCCTGTGGCGGGACGTGCTGGTTTCGAGCGACTTCACCGCGGGCTGCCCGATCGTGGCCGCGGCGCTCGGTCGATCGGAATCGCCCGAGGCGGCCGACGTGGCGGGGGAGACCTTCGGTGAGTGGGAGGGCATCCTCGCCGACCGGCTCGAGGCCGAGGCCGTGGAACCCGCCACCGCCCGCTCCCTGGCGACCACCATCATCGCGGCGGTCGAGGGCGCGGTCATCATGTCGCTGGCGACCCGCTCGACCGCACCCCTGGAACGGGTCGGCCAGCAGATGGCCGACCTGGTCGCCCTGCACACGGGTAGGACGACCCCGGTCGCCTGAGCCTCAGATCAGGCTCAGGCCGCCGTCGATGGTGACGATGGTGCCGGTGGTGTAGCCGGACCGATCCGAGGCGAGAAACGCTGCCATATCGGCGATTTCGCGCGGATGGGCCGGGCGGCCGAAGGGGAAGTCCGCCGCCATCTCGGCGAAACGGGCATTGGTCTCGATGAGTGTGGTGATGCGCGCGGTGGCCACCGGGCCCGGGTTGATGCCGACCACCCGGATGCCGTCGCGCCAGCTGCGGCTGCCCAGCGCGCGGGTGAACGCCATGAGCGCCGCATTGCCGGTGCTGCCCGCGATGTACTCGGCATCGGGCCGCTCGCCCGCCGAGCCGATGACGTTCACGATGACGCCGCCAGCGCGCTGCTTCATGTCCGCGTAGACGCGGCGGCTCAGGTCGATGTAGCCGAAGACCTTGAGCTCCCATGCGTGCCGCCAGGTTTCGGCGTCGACCGCCGCCAGGGGTCCGGCCGGAATGTCGCCGGCATTGTTGACCAGGATGTCCGGCGCGCCGACCGCGTCCGCCAGCCCGGTGAGGTCCTCGGCCGACCGCAGGTCCACCGGGTGGGAGCGCACTTGCACCCCGTACTCGGCCCGCAGCTGCTCGGCGATCTCGTCCAGCCGCTCCTTGCTGCGGGCGGCCAGATGCAGGTGGCAGCCCTCCGCGGCGAGCACCCGCGCGATCTCCGCGCCGATGCCCGCCGACGCGCCGGTCACGAGCGCGGTTCTGCCGCCCAGTCTCAAATCCATTGGCCCATCTCCTGAATCTCGTGTCCGATGCCGATGTCAAACGGTGCGGACATTCGTCGGGTTCAACTTTTGGTCGAATGTCCACGTTGATGGAAAAGGCGGACCGCCGCCATCTGTTCCCGGTGCCGACTACGCCGTCGCGGCGGCGGTGGGCGTGATGCCCGACGAGCCGAGCACGCGCTGGAATACCCTGTCGCGCAGCCTTGCCGGGATATGTGACAACAAGACCGCGAGTCGTGCGTCAGATCCCGACATATAGAACGCCTTCGGCTTGCGTGCCTCGACCGCGCGGGTGATGGCCGAAGCCGCCCCATCGACCGGCGCGTAGCGCTGCCCGGCCGCGGCCCGCTCGAAGGCGGTGAGCTGGCGCTCGTACAGTCCGGCGGTCTGCGGATCCGCCTGTGCCAGTGCGGCTTCGGCCGCAGCGGCGGACTTGGCGAAGATTTTCGTAGACCCTCACCACATCATCACACCCGGCTATCGCGGTCCCGCGAGCACGCGCTCGACCTCCGCCGACTCCGGAATCGAGGCACTGGCACCCAGTTTCGTCGTGGCCAGCGCCCCCGCGGTGCAGGCCCACGCCAGGGCGGTTGCGGGGCCTTCGTGCCAGTGGGCGGCCAGCGCCCCGGTGAAGGTGTCGCCCGCACCGGTGGTGTCCACGACCTGCACGCGAATCCCCGGATGGGAGAGCTCGATACCGTCGGGACCGCGATAGCTCGCCCCCGCTCCACCCAGCGTTGTGATGACATGCGGCACGCCGGTGAGCGCGGAGGCCAGTCGAGCCGCCTCGCCTGCATTGACGACCGCCACGTCGACCTCGGCCCACAACTCCTCCGGAAGCTCTTGCGCCGGTGAGGGATTCAGCACCACCGTGGTGCCATGGGCCCGCGCGCGCCGGGCGGCCGCGAGCACGGTCGGAATCGGAATCTCCAACTGGCACATGAGCACATCCGCGGCGGCGATCGTATCCAGGTCCGCCGTAGTCAGTTCCGTCATCCGCCCATTGGCCCCCGCCACCACGATGATGGTGTTCTCGCCGTTGCGGTCCACCACGATCGTCGCGATCCCACTGGGCCCCTCGACCCCGCGCAGCCGTGAGACCCCAACCCCGGCCTCATGCAACACCTTCCGCAGCGCGCCGGCGAACACATCCCCGCCGACCGCCCCCACGAACTCGACCTCGGCCCCCGCCCGCCGCGCCGCGATCGCCTGATTCGACCCCTTACCACCCGGAACCAGCGCGAACCCGTCCCCGGCCACCGTCTCCCCGGCCTCCGGCCGCCGCCCCACGGTCGTCACCAGATCCATATTGATGCTGCCCACCACCGCAATTCGCGCCATGGTCCGGACCGAGTTCAGGCGGCTCAGCCGAGGGCGGATTCGACGATGGACGTGGCCTCCGGGGTGACGGGGTCGAGGATGTCATCGAAGTCGTGGTGTTTTTCGACGTAGGCCTTGACGAAGGGGCAGATGGGGACGATGCGTTTGCCCGCGGACCGGGTGGCGGTGAGGGCGGCGCTGATGAGTTTGGAGGCCAGGCCCTGACCGGCGAAGGCCTCGTCGATCTCGGTGTGGAAGAAGATGCGCTGGCGGCCGTGATCGACGTAGGCGGTCAGGCCGGCGCGGGTATCGCCGACCTTGATGGCGAAGTACTGGGGGGCGGTGTCGGTGACCTGGGTGATGGTCGGCTCGGGCGCGGTCATGAGGGCTCGCTTCCAGTCGGGGCGGTGTGGTGGTCGGGTTCGAGGGGCGGGCTGGCGACAGCGGAGAAGGTGCGGCACTCCGGTTCACACGAGGGCGGGGCGGTGCGCAGGGCGTCGTCGCGGACGGTGAAGAAGGCCAGGGCGGCGGCCGCGATCATGAGCATGGCGCAGGTGAGGATGGCCAGGTGGAAGCCGTGGGCGAAGTCGGGCGGATTGGTGTACGCCGCACCGGTGAGTCCAGCCAGCGGCGGAATGGCCGCCACGCCAAGCAGACCCGCGGCGCGGGCGACCGCATTGTTGACGCCGCTGGCCACGCCCGCATGGCGTTCGTCGGCGGTGGCGAGGACGGTCGCGGTCAGCGGCGCCACCGCCAGGGTCAGGCCGAAGCCGAAAACCATTGCGGCAGGCAGCACATCGACCAGGTAGGAGGTGTGGATGCCGATGCGGGTCATCAGCAGCATGCCCGTCGCGGCGAGCAGCACACCGACGGTGATCGGCCAGCGGGGTCCGATGCGCTGGGCCAGCGCGCCGGAGCGGGCCGAGAACAGCAGCATCAGAACGGTGACCGGCAGCATGGCCGTGCCCGCGGCGATCGGAGTGAATCCGGCCACCACCTGCAGGGTCAGCACCAGCAGGAAGAAGACCACGCTCATGGCGCCGTACATGACGAAGGTGACCACATTGATCGCGGTGAACTGCTTGGCGGCGAACACGGCGACGGGCAGCATGGCCGCGGGATCCTGGCCGTCGCGCGACCGCCGCCGCTCCACCACCACGAATCCCGTACCCGCGGCGACGCCCGCGATCGCGCTGACCCACACCAGGATTCGACTCGTACCGTGCTCGGGCGCCATGGTCAGGGCGTAGGTGATCCCGGCCAGGCACAAGGCCGCCAGCACCGCGCCGAGCACGTCGAACCTCCCGTGCGTCTCGGCATCACGGGTCTCGGGCACATGCCGGGCCGTCACCGCCACCACCATCGCGGCCAGCGGGATATTGAGCAGGAACACCCACCGCCAGCCGGCCGCCTCCACCAGCCAGCCGCCCAGGAACGGCCCGATGGCGCCGGCCACGCCACCCAGCCCGGACCAGGCCCCGACCGCGCGCGCCCGCTCCTCGGGCCGGAACGAGGCCTGAATGATGGCCAGTGAGCCGGGCGTCAGCAGCGCACCGCCCACACCCTGCAGGGCCCGGGCCGCGATGAGCATCGAAACATCTTGCGCCGCACCGCACAACGCGGAGGCGATCGCGAACCACACCACCCCGATCAGGAACACCCGCCGCCGCCCGTACCGGTCACCCAGCGACCCGCCCAGCAGGATCAATCCGGCCAGCGTCAGCGTGTACGCGTTGACCGTCCACTGCAGTCCCGCCATCGATGCGCCGAACTCGTCACCGATCCGCGGCAGTGCCACATTCACGACGGTCGCGTCCAGCATGGCCATCCCCGAACCGAGGACGGTCGCCAGTAGAACCCATCGGCCGGTGCCCGAGGACAACCGGATGCTCGCGGTCATGCGCTCACGGTAACAACCTGCCCCCGACCGGCGGCAGATCGTCATCAGTAATCTGTCCTTATGACTGCTCCCACGACCACAGATCGGGACGCCGTCCGCGAGGTGGTGCACGACTCGGCGCGCCGGGCTCGGGTGGCGTCGCGGACGCTCGCTCAGCTCACCACCGCGCAGAAGGACGCCGCCCTGCACGCCGCGGCCGACGCGCTGCTCGCGGCCAAGGACGCGGTACTCGCCGCCAACGCCGAGGACATCGAGATCGCCCGGGCGGGCGGCACCGCCGAGTCGCTGCTGGATCGGCTGCGGCTGACCGAGGCCCGCGTCGACGGCATCGCCTCGGGGCTGCGGCAGGTGGCCGGGCTGCCGGATCCGGTCGGCGACGTGGTGCGCGGGTCGACGCTGCCCAACGGTCTCGAGATCCGCCAGGTGCGGGTGCCGCTGGGCGTGGTGGGCATGGTGTACGAGGCGCGGCCGAATGTCACCGTCGACGCTTTCGGGCTGGCGCTGAAGTCGGGCAATGCGGCGCTGCTGCGCGGCTCGTCCTCGGCGGCGAAGTCCAATGCGGCATTGGTCCGGGTGCTGCGGGAAGCGCTTGCAGCGCAGGGGCTTCCGGCCGACGCGGTGCAGCTGCTCCCGGCGGAGGACCGATCCAGCGTCACCCACCTGATCCAGGCTCGCGGCCTGGTGGACGTGGTGATCCCGCGCGGCGGCGCGGGCCTGATCAATGCGGTGGTGCGCGACGCGCTGGTGCCGACCATCGAGACCGGCACCGGCAACTGCCACGTATTCGTCCACCGGGACGCCGATCTGGATATGGCCGAGTCCATCCTGATCAACGCCAAGACCCGCCGACCCTCGGTGTGCAACACCGCCGAGACGGTGCTGATCGACCGGGCCATCGCCGAGACCGCGGTGCCGCGCATGATCGAGGCGCTCGAGGACAAGGGCGTCACCATCCACGGCGACCTGCCGGGCCTGGTGCCCGCCACCGACACCGACTGGGCCGACGAATACCTGTCCCTGGACATCGCTTTGAAGGTCGTCGACGATCTCGACGCGGCCGTCGAGCACATCAACGAGTGGGGCACCGGTCACACCGAGGCCATCGTGACCGCCGACCTGAAGGCCGCCCGCGAGTTCACCGCTCGCGTCGACGCCGCCGCCGTCATGGTCAACGCCTCGACCGCATTCACCGACGGCGAGCAGTTCGGATTCGGTGCGGAGATCGGCATTTCGACCCAGAAGCTGCACGCCCGCGGACCCATGGGCCTGCCCGAACTAACCTCCACCAAGTGGATCGTGTGGGGCGACGGGCAGATTCGCCCCGTCTAGCACCCGCTGGATACGAAAGGACCGCCGTGGCTCCCACCACCGCACCCAACCAGGAGCCGATCTTCTCGTCGGTCGACGATGTGATCGAGCGGCTGGCCCGCACCGGCTACCTGGCCGACAAGGCCACCGCCACTTCGGTTTTCCTCGCCGACCGGCTCGGCAAGCCGCTGCTCATCGAGGGGCCGGCCGGTGTCGGAAAGACCGAGCTGTCCAAGGCCGTCGCGCAGGTCGCGGGTGCGGAACTGGTGCGGCTGCAGTGCTACGAGGGCGTGGACGAGGCGCGGGCGCTCTACGAGTGGAACCACGCCAAGCAGATCCTGCGCATCCAGGCGTCCTCGGAGAACGACTGGGCCGAAACCAAGGCCGATGTCTTCACCGAGGAGTTCCTGCTGGAACGCCCGCTGCTCACCGCCATCCGGCGCGACGAGCCGACCGTGCTGCTCATCGACGAGACCGACAAGGCCGACGTCGAGATCGAGGGCCTGCTGCTGGAGGTGCTGAGCGACTTCTCGGTCACCGTGCCGGAACTGGGCACCATCAGTGCGAGCCGCAAGCCGTTCGTGGTGCTCACCTCCAATGCCACCCGCGAGCTGTCCGAGGCGCTCAAGCGGCGCTGCCTCTACCTGCACATCGACTTCCCGGACGAGGAGCTCGAGCGTCGCATCCTGGCCAGCCGGGTGCCGGAGCTGAAGCCCGCGGTGGCGGCGCAGCTGGTGCGGATCGTGCACGTGCTGCGCGGCATGCAGCTCAAGAAGCTGCCGTCGGTCGCGGAGTCCATCGACTGGGCGCGCACGCTCCTGGCCTTGGGCGCAAAGGATCTCGATGACAAGACCGTGCGGGCCACGCTCGGAGTGGTGCTGAAACACCAGGCCGATCACGTGCGTGCGCAGTCCGAGCTGAAGCTGGCCTGATCGTGGCCGGGGCGTCGGAGCCCTCGAAGGGCAAAGAGAACTCGCCGCGCGGGCTGGTTTCCGCCGCCATGCGGGCGATCTCGGGCGGTACGCCGGCCAAGCCGGTGCAGGTGCCGGGACCGACGGCCGAACACGGCCTGCCCGGGCATCTGGTCGGCTTCGTGGAGGCGTTGCGCGGCCGGGGGATACCGGTCGGGCCGTCCGAAACCGTGGACGCCGGACAGGTTCTCACCGTCCTGGACCTCATGGACCGGGAGGCGCTGCGCGAGGGCCTGGCCTGCGCGCTGCTGCGCCGCACCACCCAGCGCGCCACCTTCGACGGCATGTTCGACCTGTGGTTCCCGGCCGCGCTGGGGGAGCGGGCCGGGGCCGAAGAGGTGGAGCTGCCGATCAAACCGGACGGCTCGGTCGACATCCTCGAACTGCGGAAGATGCTGGCGGAGTTGCTGATCCAGGCCCCGTCGGGCGAGCAGGCGCAGCAGTTGCAGGCGCTGGCCGCGCAGATGGTCGACCAGATGGGCCAGTACCAGGCGGCGGGCGGGCCGTCCTTCTCCGCCTACCAGACGCTGAAGGATCTCCAGCCGGAACTGCTGGTGAGCAGGATTCTCGCCGGTCTCGCCCAGGGCATGGACAATTCCGACTTCGACACCGAGGTCGCCCGCCGCACGGCCCGCGGCCGCATCAAGGACTTCCGCAGCACCGTCGAAGCCGAGACCCGCCGCCGGGTGGCCGAGCGCATCGGTCGTGAGCGCGTCGCCACCTACGGCGCCGCCCGGCAGGCCGAGGACGCCGACTTCCTGCGCATCTCCCAGGCCGAACTCGACGAACTGCGCCGCAGCAGCCAGCGCCTGGCCCGGGTCCTGGCCTCCCGCCTGGCCGCGCGCCGCCGCCGTGCCCGCCGCGGCGAGATCGATCTGCGCAAGACCATGCGCAAATCCATGTCCACCGGCGGCGTCCCAGTGAATCTCGTCACCCGCAAGCCGCGTCCCGGCCGCCCCGATCTCGTCCTGCTGTGCGATATCTCGGGCTCGGTCGCGGGCTTCTCCAGCTTCACCATGCTGCTGGTGAACGCCCTGCGCGAGCAATTCTCCCGGGTCCGCATCTTCGCCTTCGTGGACCGTGTCGACGAGGTCACCCAGCTGTTCGACGCGGCCACCCCGCTGGATCAGCTGACCCGCCGCATCTTCACCGAAGCCGAGGTCGTCGGCATCGAGGGCCACTCCGACTACGGCTCGGCCCTGGAGGGTTTCGCCGAGCGGTTCCCCGACGCGGTCACCAGCCGCACCTCCCTGCTCATTCTCGGCGACGCCCGTACCAACTACCGCGACCCGGCGCTGGACACCCTCCGGCAGCTGGTCGACACCGCCAAGCACGCCTACTGGCTCAACCCCGAGGCCGAGAAGATGTGGGGCACCGGCGATTCCGCCGCCGACCGCTACGCCGACATCATCGAGATGCACGAATGCCGTTCGGCCCGCCAGCTGACCGCCCTCGTGGGCCGCCTGCTGCCGGTCTGAATCCGGATGGCCGGCCGGCTGAGCCCCGCCGGTGCGGGGGCGGCGCAATCGCCCCCGGTAAGCTCGCTTTTCGTGCATACGAACGGCCGCCGCAAGCTGGGCGTGATGGGCGGCACCTTCGACCCCATCCACCATGGGCACCTGGTCGCGGCCAGTGAGGTCGCGAATCGGTTCGACCTGGACGAGGTGATTTTCGTACCGACCGGTCAGCCGTGGCAGAAGGGCGATCGCGCGGTCAGCCCGGCCGAGGACCGCTACCTGATGACGGTCATCGCGACCGCGTCCAATCCCCGGTTCCAGGTGAGCCGTGTCGACGTGGACCGCGGCAAGGAGACCTACACCGTCGACACCCTGCGCGACCTGGCCGAACTCCACCCCGACGCGGATCTGTACTTCATCACCGGAGCGGACGCGCTGGCCAGCATCCTGACGTGGCAGGATTGGTCGGAACTGTTCGAGCTGGCGAAATTCGTCGGCGTGACCCGTCCGGGGTACGAATTGAATATCGACCATCTCGCCGACCACCTCCGCGACTACCCGGAGGGCACGGTCACGATGGTCGAGATCCCGGCCCTGGCCATCTCGTCGAGCGAATGCCGGCGGCGGGCGGAGGAGGGCCGGCCGGTCTGGTACCTCGTCCCGGACGGGGTCGTCCAATACATATCGAAACGGCACCTGTACGTGCCGCAAGACAGTGCATGGTGAAAGTGCGCAGGGAAGAGGTAGCAGGGTGACAGCATCGGCAGAAGCCGTCTCGATGGCGACGGTGGCCGCACGGGCCGCCGACGAGAAACTGGCCGCCGACGTGGTTGTGCTGGATGTCTCCGAGCAGCTGGTCATCACCGACTGCTTCGTCATCGCGTCCGCGCCCAACGAGCGCCAGGTCAACGCGATCGTCGACAATATCGAGGACAAGCTGCGCGAGGCCGGATACAAGCCGGTGCGCCGCGAGGGCACCCGCGAGGGCCGCTGGGCGCTGCTGGACTACGTCGAGATCGTGGTCCACGTCCAGCACGAGGACGAACGCGACTTCTACGGCCTCGAGCGCCTGTGGAAGGACTGCCCGGCGGTGCCGGTCGACGGCATCGGCGATCCGCGCGCGACGACGACCGAGCAGGACAAGGGCGGGGACGACGAGTGAGCAAGATGGCCGGCGTCCGCCGGTTGATTCTGCTGCGGCACGGACAGACCGAATGGAACGCCGGCGACCGGATGCAGGGCCAGATCGACACCGAACTCGATGACATCGGCAGGCGCCAGGCCAAGGACTGCGCGCCCGACATGGCGACCAGCGACCTGATCGCCATCGTCTCCTCCGATCTCAAGCGCGCCCACCACACCGCGCTCGCCGTCGCCGAATGCGCGGCCATGCCGGTCGTCACCGACGAGCGCCTGCGCGAGACCAACCTCGGGGACTGGGAGGGCCTGGACCACCACCAGGTCGACGCCGAGTACCCGGGCGCCCGCAAGGCGTGGCGGCTCGATGCCCGCTTCACCCCGCCCGGCGGCGAATCCAAGCTCGAGGTGGGCGCGCGAGCGCTGCCCGTGGTGACGGAACTCTTCGCCGCGCGGGAGGACTGGCCCGGCCGTACCATCATGCTGGTTGCGCACGGCGGGCTGATCGCGGCGCTGACCGCGGCCCTGCTCGACCTGCCCGAGGCGAACTGGCCGGCCCTGGGCGGCCTGGCCAATACCAGCTGGGTGCAGCTGACCAGCCACGGTCCCGGCATCGACAAGCCCGGCTGGCGCCTGGATGTGTGGAACGCGGTCGCGAAGGTAGCCCCTAATGTCCTCTGAGAGTCCGAACGCCCAACCGGCGCGGGACGGTTCGCCGCAGCGCAAGGTGCTGGTGGTGGTGGCGGACTCGCTGTCCTACTTCGGTCCCAAGGGCGGGCTGCCCGCCGACCATCCCGGCATCTGGCCCAATCTCGTTGCCGCCGAGCTGGACTGGGACGTCGAACTGGTGGCCCGCATCGGCTGGACCTGCCGTGACGCCTACTGGGCGCTGATCGGCGACCCGCGTATCTGGGCCGCGGTGCCGCGGGCCGGGGCCGTGGTGTTCGCGACCGGCGGCATGGACTCGCTGCCCTCGCCGCTGCCGACCGCGCTGCGCGAGCTGATCCGCTATGTGCGGCCCGCCTCGGTGCGCCGGCGGGTGCGCGAGGCCTACAACTGGGTGCAGCCCAGGCTGTCCCCGCTGGGCCGGCCGGTGGCGCTGCCGCCCGCGGTGAGCGTCGACTACCTGGAGCAGTCGCGGCACTCGCTGGCCCAGCTACGGCCCGAGCTGCCGTTCGTGGCGGTGCTGCCCTCGGTGCACAAGTGCGAGGCCTACGCCGGGGTGCACACCGGGCGCGAGCCCATGGTGCGGGCCGTGTCGGCCTGGGCCGCCGAGCACGCGGTGCCGCTGGTGGATCTCGGGGACGCCGTGCGCGACAACGTCTTCAACGGCCCCGCCAACCCGGACGGCATCCACTGGGGCTGGGAGGGCCACAGTGCGGTCGCGCGGGCCATGGTGAAGGTGCTGACCGAGGCCACGGCCGACGAGGTACACACTGCATGACCGTGGTGGTGGTGACCGACTCGTCGGCCAGCCTGCCGGCCGGCCTCACGGCTGATCTTGGTGTGCTGGCCGTGCCGCTGCACGTGCTGGTCGACGATCGCGAGATTCGGGAGGGGATCGACGACTGCGACATCGACTACGGCTCCTCCCAGGTCACCACCTCGGCCGCCTCGCCGGGTGATCTGCGCAGCGTCTACGAGCGGGCGCTGGAGCTGTCCGACGGCGACGGCGTAGTGGCCGTGCACATCTCGCGGCAGCTGTCGGGCACCTGGGAGGCCGGGCGGCAGGCCGTACGGGACATGGACGCCGCCGATCGGATCCGGCTGGTGGACTCGCTGAGCGCCGGGCTGGGGACCGGGCTGCCGGTGCTGGCGGCGGCGCGCCGGGCACGGGCGGGCGAGCCGCTCGATGTCGTGTACGACTCGGCGGTGGCGGCGGCCAGCCGTGGGCGCGCGTTCATCGTCGTCAACCGGACCGAGCAGCTGCGGCGCGGCGGGCGGCTGAGCACGGCCGCGGCGTTCTTCGGCACCGAGCTGGTCACCAAGCCGATCATCCAGATCGTGAACGGGCGGCTGGAACTGCGCGAGAAAGCCCGCACGCGCTCCAAGGCGTTCACCAAACTCGTTGCGGCCGTTGTGGATGCGGCCGGCGAGGACGGGGCGGCGGTCGCGGTCCAGCATCTGGGGGCCGAGGAGGCCGCCAACACCATCGCGGGTCAGCTGCGGGATCTGATTCCAGGTATCCGGGAGGTCATCATCGCCGAATTCGGCCCCACGCTGGGGGTGCACCTGGGTGTGGGCGCGGTCGGCGCGCTGGTGGTGCCGGGCGGCTGCGGTTAGCGGAAACGGCGTTGTCCACAACGTAATTCGCTATCCACAGGTCGGCTGAAAGCCCAGGTCGTGTGGGCGGCCGGGGTCGTCGTCGCTCGTACCGTGAGCTGCATGCCACGACTCGACGAACGCACCCCGCTGCAGCGCCTCAACGCCCGCACCGCCGCCGACCCATGCCCCGGCCCGGCCGAGGCCACCGCCGACGCGGCGGAATTCGCCTCCGGCCGTCCACATCCCGGCCGCTGGGACGAGGACTCGCTCGACCAGCTCATCGACCCCGATCGCCGGGGCGCTGATCGGCATCCCGGCGGATCCGCGCCCGACTGGCTGTCCGAGCCCTGCGGCAGCGTGTCGCTGTGGCACGAACGCCTGGTCCCTGAACGCTTCCGCGGCACCCGCTGGGATCCGGGCCCGCGCGGGGTCCTCGTCATCGCCGCCCTCGGCATCCTCGCCATCCTCTTCGCCGGCTACGTCACCCTGAGCGAAAAGCCTGTCCCCCAACCGGTCCCACCCATCGCCCCGCTCAGCGAAACCGTACCCGCCGACCAGGACGGTGCCGCACCCGAAGCCGCCGCTTCCGCCGCGACGGTCACAGCCACGCCCGCGCCGGGCACGGCCCAGCCGCCCGCGTCGCGGCCCGCCGCCTCGCAGTCGGATCGAATCCCGCTCGCTACCACGGCAACCGGCGCTCCGGGGGCTGCTGCCACCCCCGGCGAGCTTGTCGTCAGCGTCGTCGGTCTCGTCGAGCACGGCGGGCTCCGCCGCTTCCCCGCCGGAGCCCGGATAGCCGACGCCCTCCGCGTCGCCGCTCCCCGTCCCGAAGCCGACCTCTCCACCCTCAACCTCGCCCAGCCCCTCACCGACGGCGACCAGATCATCGTCGGCCGCACCACACCCCGCCCCACCACCCAGCAGGTCGGCACCACCATCGTGAATTCCGCCCACCCCCCGGCGAACTCACCCCCACCCTCCGGCCCGCCCCGCTCCACCGCCCTCCCCCCGAAGGTGAACCTCAACACCGCCACCGAATCCGACCTTGACACCCTCCCCGGCGTAGGCCCCGTCACCGCCCGCGCCATCCTCACCTGGCGCACCCGCCACGGCCGCTTCACCTCCATCGACCAACTCTCCGAAATCGAGGGCATAGGCCACTCCCGCCTCAACCGTCTCCGCGACCGGGTGACGATATGACCACCCCGGGTGTAGAGGCGGAGGATCGCGGGCTCGTCGAAATACCCGAGGTGCTCGATGCGCGGCTGGTTCCGGCGGCGGTATGTGGTTGGGGTGCGACGGTGGCGCCGTTGGTGGCGGGGTGGCGGGTCGGGGTCGGGGTGGCGGCCGGGTGTGGGCTGGTGGGGATGTGTGTGACGGCGTGGGTGATTCGGCGGATGCGGGCGGGGCGGGGGAGTGGGGTGGCGTGGGTGGTGCTGGGGGCCTTGGTGATCGGGGCGGGGTTCGGGGTGGCGGGGGCGTGGCATGCGCATCGGGTGCAGACGCATCCATTGCGGGCGGTGCGGGCCGGGCAGCGGCTGGTGGCGGTGGTGGAACTGGCCGATGATCCGAAGCGGGTGTCCGCCAGGCCGTTCGGCGGGCCGAAGGTGATGGTGCGGGCCGGGCTGGTGGATTACCGGTTGGGTGGGCGGATTGTGCATTCCGGCGGATCGGTGCTGGTGATGGCGCCGGCGGCGGGGTGGCGGACCCTGCTGCCCGGCCAGCGGGTGGAATTCCCTGCCCGCGTGGCCCGTCCGTGGCGTCCGGATATGACGGTCGCCATCCTGCGGGCGGAGGCCGCTCCCACCTCGGTGAGCCCCCCGCCCTGGTGGCAGCGCCTCGCCGGGCAGGTGCGCGGCGACTTCGCGACCTCCGCCCACCGCGCGCTCTCCGACGATGCCGCCGGCCTGCTCCCGGGTCTGGTCATCGGTGACACCTCGACCCTCACCGATCACGTCCAGGAGAACTTCCGTGAGTCCGATTTGACGCATTTGACGGCCGTCAGCGGGGCGAATGTCACGATTTTGCTTGGGGCCGTGCTGGTTTCGATGCGCACCCTCACAGTGGATCCACGGCTCGGCGCGGCGGCCGCGGGTGCGGCTCTGGTCATGTTCGTGATCCTGGCCCGCCCATCGCCCAGTGTCCTGCGTGCCGCTGTCATGGGAGCCATTGCGCTACTGGCTCTCTGCACCGGACGCCGTAAGCAGGCCCTACCCGCCCTGTGCGCCGCCATCATCGGATTGCTGGCCTGGTCACCGGGTCTCGCGGTGGATGCCGGATTCGCTCTGTCGGTGCTGGCCACGGCGGGACTGATCGTGATCGCCCCCGGTTGGTCGGATTGGCTTCGCGCCCACGGCTGGTGGCGGATCCCCGCCGACTCCTTCGCGGTGGCGGCCGCGGCCTTCGTGGTCACCACGCCGCTGGTCATCGCCATGACCGGCCACCTCAGCCTGGTCGCGATCGTGGTGAACATGCTGGTCGAACCGGTGATCGCGCCCATCACCATCCTCGGCGCGCTGGGTGCGCTGCTCGCCTGCGTGTGGTCGCCCCTCGCCGCGGCGGTCATGCACTGCACCGCACCACCGCTGTGGTGGCTGCTCACGGTCTCCGACCGAGCCGCCGCCCTGGGAGCCTCGGTCTCACTACCGACCGGTCTGCGTTCAGGTCTGGTCGCAACGGTGGTGTGCGCCTTGGTGATCGCGGCTCTGCACCCTGGTCGCTCGCGGGCGGATCCGGACGCCGTGCCGGGATCGGTGCCGCCTCGGCCCGGTCGAGACGAGGACTCGTCGTCCGGCTAGAGGGAGCTCAGGAACTCGTTGACGGCGTCGGCGAAACCGGCGGGGTCGTTGGCGTAGACGAAGTGGTCGGTATCGAGTTCGACCATGCGGGTGCCCGGGCGCCGTTCGCGCATGGCCGCGGCCATGTCGGCGGGGATGACGCCGTGCGCGGCACGGATGAGCAGGGCCGGGCAGGTGCCGGCGATCCAGTCCGACCAGTGGTCGCCGTGCACCAGGTCCTCGGAGGCGACGATGTCGAGGGGGTGGAAGGGCAGGCTCCAGGAACCGTCGGCACGCTCGCGAACCAGCGCCCCGAAGTGCGCGGCCATCGGGCCCATGGCCTCGATCAGCTGCTCACGGGTCGCCGCCTCGTAGGGGAGGCCGGCCACGAAGCCCAGCGGATTGTGGCCGTCGAGGCCGAGCGCGGCGGGTGCGTCGATATCGATGATCGCCGCCACCCGCTCTGGGTGGCGGGCCGCGAACTGGTAGGCGTTGATGCCGCCGAGCGAATGCCCCAGCAGCACAGCGCGTTCCAGGCCGAGGTGGTCGAGCAGGGCCGCGATGTCGGCGAGGTAGCCGTCACGGGTGTAGTCGGCGGCGCGATCGGAGTGGCCGTGGCCGCGCTGGTCGAGCGCGACGAGCCGCCACCCCGGGGACAGCCGCGTGGCCAGATCGGCGAAGCTCTCGCCGTCGGACATGTGCCCGTGCAGCGCGATGACGGTCCGGCCGGTACCCCCGAAATCCACGTAGGACAGTCCGCGGCCGTCGATATCGAAGCGGGTGCGGGTGGTGGTGTGTGCGGTCATTGTCTGCTCCGATCCTTGTTCCGGTGTGCTGCGCTCGACCCTAACCGTTTGTTAGACATTTGTGCAAGACGTTTGAGTAAGACTTACGTGTCACACGTTCGTATGCAGCTCTGACCGGGTGCGGGATGCGTGGGTTGTCGGAGCGAACTCGTAGGATCGGGGCGTGAACCAGCGACCCGCGCCCCTGCATCTCGTGCTCGGTGAAGAGGAATTGCTGATCGAGCGGGCGGTGGCGGGAATTACCGCGCAGGCCCGGGCCGGCTCGGCGGACGCCGATGCGCTGCCGGTGGATCGGCTCCGGGCGGGGGATGCCAGCACGGCGGAATTGGCCGAGCTGCTGAGTCCTTCACTGTTCGCCGAGGACCGGGTGATCGTGCTGGAGTCGGCGGCCGAGGCCGGCAAGGACGCGGTCGCGGTCATCCAGGATGCGGCGTCCGCACCACCCGAGGGCGTGGTGCTGGTGGTGCTGCACAGCGGGGGCGGGCGCGCCAAGGCGCTGGCGCCGGCCCTGCAGAAGCTGGGCGCGGTGGTGCACGACTGCGCGAAGCTGACCAAGGCGGGGGAGCGGGTCGAGTTCGTGCGCAACGAGTTCCGGGCCGCGAATGTGCGGGTGCCGGCGGACGTGGTGCAGGCCATCATCGAGGCCGTAGGCTCGGACCTGCGCGAACTCGCCGCCGCCAGTTCGCAATTGGCGGCCGACACCGGCGGCAAGGTGGATCTCGCGGCGGTGCGCCAGTACTACTCGGGCAAGGCCGAGGTGACCGGGTTCGATGTCGCCGATCTGGCCGTGTCGGGAGATCGGCCCGCCGCCATGGAGGCGCTGCGCTGGGCCATCGATCGCGGCGTCCCGGCGGTCCTGCTCGCGGATGCCCTCGCGGATTCGGTGCACACCATCGCCCGCGTCGGCTCGGCCGGGCGCGGCGACCCGTTCAAGATGGCCGGTGATCTGGGGATGCCGCCGTGGAAGGTGAAGAAGGCGCAGGGCCAGGCGCGCGGCTGGACCGGCGCGTCCATCGGGGCGGCACTGCAGGTGGTGGCCGCGCTCAATGCCGACGTCAAGGGTCAGGCGGCCGACGCGGATTACGCACTCGAGCACGCACTCTCGCGCATTCTGGATCTGCGCGAGAGCGCCTCGTAGCGGGAAGGCTCGAAACTACTCCGGCTTCCAGGTGATCTTGCCGCCCTGGAACTCCTGGGCCTTGCCGCCCTGGTAGTCGTACTCGTCGCTGGTCGGGTAGCCATAGCGGCCGTTCTCGGCGCCATTGCGCACCCACTCGTCGCGGATCGAGCCCCACACGACATGGGTTCCGGTCTTCTGGGTCGAGTAGACCGCCCCGCCCTCGAACAGCTGCTCATGGGTGGTGGCGCTGTTGGTCTTGTTCTCATCGGCGATGGGGAAGCCCAGCGGGCTGCTCTCCCAGCCGACCGCGGAGTACTTGTCGCGGATCACGCCGCTCACCACATGGGTGCCCGCACCCACCGACCAGTAGATCGAGCCGCCCTGGAAGTGCTGGAAGCGGCCGGGTTTCGAGGTCTGCCCCTCGTCCGCCACCGGGTACTTCAGCGCGCCCGACTCCGCGCCCGCGCCCTTCCACTTGTCGCGGATGGCACCGCCGATGGCGTGCGCGTCGGTAGCCGGGGTCCAGTAGATGGAGACGTTGTTGACGAAGTCCTGCTTCTTGCCGCCGCCCGCGGCGTCGGTCTCCGGAGTGGTGGGATCACCGAAGAAGTCCGGTCCACCCGCCCCGTCGTATTCGACCTCGATGGCCCCGCCCACCTCGAACGGGCCGATGGGACGCGCGGCTGCCACACCCATTCCGGTGGTCAGCGCGACCGCGGCCACACTGACGGCCAGCGTGCCGCGGGTCCAGGACGAACGGTTGTCACGACGCAGCGTTGCCAAGTGATCTCTCCCAGTGCAGGTTTACAGGTAGCCCCCGACGGTTCGCGGCCATCCTGCTGCCAACTGCGCGCTCGCGCAAGTCGCCAGCTTCGGACACGACAAAAGCCGCCGTGGTCTTCGTGGCCACGGCGGCTGTGAGAAGCATGATGCCGGTAAGCGTACCGGGCAGGATCAGCCGAGCTTGTTGAAAGCCAGCGACAGGGCCGACTTCTTGTTGGCGGCCTGGTTGGCGTGGATGACGCCCTTGGAGGCGGCCTTGTCCAGGCTCTTGCTCGCGGACTGCATCAGCTCGAGCGCCTTGTCCTTCTCGCCCGCCGCAGCGGCCTCGCGGAACTTGCGGATCGAGGTGCGCAGCGCGGACTTCACCGACTGGTTGCGCTGGCGCGCAAGCTCGTTGGTGCGAATCCGCTTCATCTGGGACTTGATGTTGGCCACGCCGGTTTCCTCGTGTTCCTTCACTTGGTGGTGTATGCGGGATGCAAAGTCTTCGGGCGCGCACTACGAGAGGGGCAGTTGCAGCACCGACAGTCGAGGCTACCAGGCGACGCGGCGAGGTATGAAATCGAGCCTGTCCGCCATCTGGCCGAAACCAGAAATTTATCGCCGTCCAACTGCGTGTTGCCCCTGCGTGATGGACTATTTTTGCATGACCCCCGCAGCACCCGCACCGGGTCTCTCGAGAGTAGACAGATCCACCGCGTCAGCCTCCGCCGCGCTCGCTCCTTCCGGACTGGAACGCGAAAAATCGGATAAATCAGGCGTCTTCGCGGGGTATCAACCGGGCCGCTACGACCGGGCCTATGACGAGATGTTCGATTCCGCGGGACGCCCGCGGGCGCCCTACCGGGGGATATTCAACGCCCTGGCCACCATCGACGCCGAGGATCTGGCGGCCCGCGCCGAGGCGCTGGACCGCGCGTTCGTCGATCAGGGCATCACCTTCTCGCTCTCCGGCCAGGAGCGGCCGTTCCCGCTCGACCTGGTGCCGCGGGTGATCGCCGCCAGTGAATGGACCAAACTCGAACGCGGCATCAGGCAGCGGGTGCGCGCGCTGGAGGCCTTCCTCGCCGACGTCTACGGCGAGCAGACCATCCTGCGCGACCGCGTGATTCCGAAACGACTGGTGACCTCCTGCGCGCACTTCCACCGCGAGGCCGCCGGCCTGGTGCCGCCCAATGGTGTGCGCATTCACGTGGCCGGGATCGATCTGGTGCGCGACGAGCACGGTGATTTCCGCGTGCTGGAAGACAATCTGCGCTCGCCCTCGGGCGTGTCCTACGTCATGGAGAACCGGCGCACCATGGCGCGCGTGTTCCCCGACCTGTTCGCCTCGCACCGGGTGCGCGCTGTCGGCGACTATCCGACCCACCTGCTGCGCGCCCTGCGCGCCGCCGCCGCGCCCAACGAGGCCGACCCGACCGTGGTGGTGCTCACCCCCGGCGTCCACAACTCCGCCTACTTCGAGCATTCGCTGCTGGCCCGGCAGATGGGGGTGGAACTGGTCGAGGGCCGGGACCTGTTCTGCCGCGACAATGTCGTCTATATGCGCACCACCGCGGGGGAGCGGCAGGTGGATGTCATCTACCGGCGCATCGACGACGACTTCCTCGATCCCATGCAGTTCCGCCCGGACTCCATGCTCGGGGTGGCCGGGATCCTGAACGCGGCCCGCGCGGGCACGGTGGTGCTGGCCAATGCCGTCGGCAACGGGGTCGGCGACGACAAGCTCGTCTATACCTATGTGCCCGCGTTCATCGAGTACTACCTGGGTGAGAAACCGATCCTGCCCAATGTGGACTCCTACCGCTGCTGGGAACCGGCCGAACGCGACGAGGTGCTGGACCGGGTGGCGGAACTGGTGGTCAAGCCGGTGGAGGGGTCCGGCGGCTACGGCATCGTGATCGGCCCGGCGGCCGGCACCCGGGAGCTGGAGGCGACCCGGCGCAAGGTGCGGGCCAATCCGCGCGGCTGGATCGCGCAGCCGGTGGTGCAGCTGTCCACGGTGCCGAGCAAGATCGACGGGCGGCTCGCGCCCCGGCACGTGGACCTGCGGCCGTTCGCGGTCAACGACGGCGACGACATCTGGGTGCTGCCCGGCGGGCTGACCCGGGTGGCGCTGCCCGCGAACTCGCTGGTGGTGAATTCCAGTCAAGGGGGCGGGAGCAAGGACACCTGGGTGCTCGCACCGAGAACCTCTGTGGCGCAACGGGAATTGGCGGGTTCGCAGTTGGTCGGCGAACTGCAGATCGCCCCGGAGAGAGACCAATCCAGAGAGCCCTCGGCGATGCGGGCCAACCAACAACAGCAGTAACAACAACAAACAGCATTCGCTGAGGCTCAACTCTTTTGGTTCGCGGCCCGTCTCGTTCTGGACTGCGCTCCGCCTCCCCGCGCTTGGAGCGGGGGGAGCGAAGCGGAGGAGCGGAGGAGGGAAGAACGAGACCTTCAGGGCCGCGAACCCGCCGGAGCGAAGCGGAGGCAGATAGGGCAGAGCATCATGTTGGCGCGCAATGCCGAATCCCTCTTCTGGATCGGACGCTACGTCGAGCGAGCCGAATATACGGCGCGCATTCTCGATGTCGCGGTCCATCAGCTGCTGGAGGACGCCACGGTCGATCCGGACCGAACCTCGCGGGTGCTGCTGCGGGTACTGGGCATCGAGCCGCCCGACGAGGATCGGGAACTGGATGTGTGGTCGGTGACCGAGCTGGTGGCCTTCGGCCGCGACGGCGGCTCCATCGTCGATTCCATCAGCCGAGCGCGTGAGAATGCCCGGGGCGCACGGGAAGTCACCTCCACCGAGATGTGGGAGTGCCTCAATGCCACCTTCAACGGGCTGGCGGCGGCCGAGCGGGCGGCGCGGGCGCTGGGGCCGCACGAGTTCTGCCACTACATCACCGATCGCGCCGCCATGTTCGCCGGACTCTCCGATTCCACCCTGAGTCGCGACGACGGTTATCGATTCCTGCTGCTGGGCAGATCCATCGAACGCGTGGATATGACTGTGCGCCTGTTGCATTCGCGCGCCGGTGACCGCACCTCCTCGCCGGCCTGGGTGACGGTGCTGCGTTCGGCGGGGGCCCACGACCCGTATCTGCGTACCCATCGCGGCGTGCTCGACGCCAATCAGATCGCGGAATTCATCCTGCTCGACCGCCTGTTCCCACGGTCGGTATTCCATTCCCTGCGGGTGGCCGAAACCTGTCTGCAGGAATTGGACCAGCGCCCCAACAGCCGGTTCGCGGCGCGCCACGAAGCGCATCGCCTGCTCGGCCGGGCGCGCAGCGAACTGGAATTCCTGCCCTCGTCGGTGCTGCTGGAGGATCTGCCCAGCCGGCTGCTGTGGCTGCAGCAGACCTGCCGCGAGGTGGGAGAGGCCGTGGCGCTGCAGTACTTCCACGCCGAATCGTGGGTGGAGTGGACGGGGCTGCACGGTCGCGGCGCGGACCGGGTCGAGGAGATGGCGTGAACAGTCAGGCCTGGAGGCGGCAGCGCAGTGTAACCACGGAAGGCCCTGTTCACGCCAAGGAGGGCACAGCATGAGCTGGCGGATGCGGGTGGTGCACACCACCGGATATGTGTACGACGCACCGGTCATGCGGTCTTTCAACGAGGCCCGGCTGACCCCGCGCGCCGACAGCCGGCAGACCGTGATCCTCAATCGGGTCGACACCGTGCCGTCCACCCGGTCCTACCGCTACATCGACTACTGGGGAACGGCGGTGACGGCCTTCGACCTGCACGCCCCGCACACCGAGCTGGAGGTCACCAGCGCCTCGGTCGTCGAGACCGAGCCGTTCGCCGGGCCGTCCGAGGAGCTGGCCTGGGAGGAGTTGCGCGCCGACGCCATTGCCGACCGTTTCGACGAATTGCTCGAACCCACCGTCTACGTGCCGCGCGAGAAGCGGCGGCTGGCCCCGGCGGCCCGGCAGCTGGCGCGCGGCGTGTCGCCGGCGAAAGCGGTTGTCCGGGCCGCGGAATGGGTGCACCGGGAGATGAACTACCTGGCCGGGACCACCTCGGTGCACACCTCGGCGGTGCAGGCCTTCGCCGAACGGCAAGGCGTGTGCCAGGATTACGCGCACCTCACGCTGCTGTTATTGCGCGGCATGGGGATACCCAGCCGCTACGTCTCGGGCTACCTGCATCCGGACCCGTCCGCCGAGGTCGGCCACACCGTCGCGGGTCAGATGCACGCCTGGGTGGAGGCTTGGACCGGTCAGTGGTGGGGCTACGACCCGACCAACAACATCCCGGTCACCGAGCAACACGTATCAGTCGGGGTGGGGCGTGATTACGCGGATGTGCCCCCTCTCAAAGGTATCTTCAGCGGGAGCGGCTCGACCGATCTCGAGGTCGTAGTGGAGATAACTCGCCTGGCCTGAGGCGTTTTCGGCTCGCGCCGCCGGTTCTTGTCGGTGCGTTGTCCATGCCAGCGGAAGGTAGCCGATGTCCCCCACAGCTCAGGAAGTCGCCGAGGATCTCACCGATGTGACACCGCCCACCCTGGGGCGCAAGGTATTCGCCGAGGCATTGGGCACATTCGTGCTGGTCCTCGGCGGTGTCGGCACCGCGGTGCTGGCGGGGAGCCGGGTCGGCGCGCTCGGCATCGCACTGGCTTTCGGCCTGACCCTGCTGTTCCTGGTCTACTCCATCGGCCCCATCTCGGGTTGCCACGTGAACCCGGCGGTCACGGTCGGCCAGCTGCTGCTGGGCCGGGTGACCATCGCGGTGGCGGCCGCCTACTGGGTCGCGCAGATCATCGGCGGCCTGCTCGCGGGCACGGTCGTCTACGCCATCGCCAAGAACCTGCCCTCCTACGATCGCGCCAAGGACGGCCTGGCAGCGAACGGCTGGGGCGAGCACAGCCCGTCGAAGCTGGTGCTCGGCGACGTCACCACCAATGGCTACGGTCTTGCGGCGGCCATCACGGTCGAGGTGATCCTGACCGCGCTGCTGGTGTTCGTGGTGCTGGCCTCCACCGATCAGCTCTCCGACATTCCGCTGGCCGGGCTCTCGATCGGCTTCACGCTCGCCGTGATCCACCTGATCTCGATCCCGGTCGACAACACCTCGGTGAACCCGGCCCGCAGCCTGGCCGTCGCGTTCTATCAGGACGGCGCACCCGCGCAGCTGTGGGTGTTCATCGTCTTCCCGCTGATCGGCGGTGTTCTCGGGTCGCTGGTCTACGGCATGATCTACGGTCGCTCCCGCAATATGGTGAGCTGACCGCTCTCGGTCCCGAACCCCGCTCCGCCGGAGCGGGGTTCGCTCGTCTCCGGGAAGGCGCTAGTGCCAGTGGTATTCGGCGCAGAGCCGGTGCGCCACCCGGTCGAATGTCTTGCGGGGGAGTATCGCACCCTCGCGGCGAATGCCCATCTCGGGGACATCCAGGACACGATCCAGCCGCACCCAGCTGTCGCGCTCGGCGCTGTCCCACGGGCCGGAGCCGATGCCCACCCAGTTGGGGTGGTGCGCGTGTTCGGAATTCGAGGACAGCATGAGCCCGAGCAGCGTGTCGCCCTCGCGGCCGACCACCAGCACCGGGCGGTCCTTGCCGTTGTCGGGGTCCTCCTCGTAGGGGACCCAGGTCCACACGATCTCGCCGGGATCGGCCCGGCCGTCGAGCTGCGGGCTGTAGACGATGCGGCGCGCGCGTTCGTGCGACGGCACTCCCGCCGACGAGGTCGGCCGGACATTGACGCCCGGACCCTTGCGCGGCGTCCCCACCGCCTTCAGAGCACGGTCCCACATCGTCGACTGCCGCACCCGCCCGATCAACTTCGGGGCCTGCTGCGTGACGAGCTGAGTGCCCTGCTCCTTAGCCACGATCCCCAACTGCTTCCCCAGAGCGTTCCACCTGCCGGCCATGTCCGGCAGCCTAACGGCGGACAACGGGATTCTCACCTGTACCGGATTCGCCTGCGCCTGAAGGTAGCTCACCTGCAGGTTCGCGGCCGCCTCGATTCTGGACCGACGGAGCTGGGGAGCGAAGCGGAGGAGCGGAGGAGGGAAGCATCGAGACCTCGGGGCCGCGAACTCGCCGGAGCGGAGCGGAGGCCAGGAACAGCGCACCGTAGACTTCGGGGTTGACATGCCGCTGTTTCGCCATGCCGAGGAGTGACTCCGATTAGCAGCTTCGCCGACAAGACGTTCACCGATCCCAGCCGGATCAGGAACTTCTGCATCATCGCGCACATCGACCACGGGAAATCGACGCTGGCCGACCGCATGCTGCAACTCACCGGAGTGGTCGAGGAGCGGGCCATGCGCGCCCAGTACCTGGACCGCATGGACATCGAGCGTGAGCGCGGCATCACCATCAAGGCCCAGAACGTGCGGCTGCCCTGGCAGGTCGACGGCGAGGACTATGTCCTGCACCTGATCGACACCCCGGGGCACGTCGACTTCACCTACGAGGTGTCGCGCGCGCTGGAGGCGTGTGAGGGCGCGATCCTGCTCGTCGACGCGGCGCAGGGCATCGAGGCGCAGACCCTGGCCAACCTGTACCTGGCCATGGAACGCGATCTCACCATCATCCCGGTGCTCAACAAGATCGATCTCCCGGCCGCCGACCCGGACCGCTACGCCGCCGAACTCGCCCACATCGTGGGCTGTGAGCCGGAGGACGTGCTCCGGGTGTCGGGCAAGACCGGTGTGGGCGTGCCGGAGCTGCTGAACAAGGTGATCGCGGAGATCCCGTCGCCGGTCGGCGCTGCCGACGCGCCCGCCCGCGCCCTCATCTTCGACTCGGTCTACGACACCTACCGCGGCGTCGTCACCTATGTGCGTGTGGTGGACGGCAAGCTCACCCCGCGCCAGAAGATCAAGATGATGTCCACCGGCGCGACGCACGAACTGCTCGAGATCGGCATCGTCTCGCCCGAGCCCAAGCCCACCGCGGGCCTCGGCGTCGGTGAGGTGGGCTACCTCATCACCGGTGTGAAGGATGTCCGGCAGTCGAAGGTCGGTGACACCGTCACCTCCGCACGTGACGGCGCGACCGAGGCCCTGGCCGGGTACCAGGAACCGCGGCCGATGGTGTACTCGGGTCTCTACCCGGTCGACGGCTCCGACTACCCGGACCTGCGCGACGCCCTGGACAAGTTGCAGCTCAACGACGCCGCGCTGACGTATGTGCCGGAAACCTCTGTGGCCCTGGGCTTCGGCTTCCGATGCGGCTTCCTCGGACTGCTGCACATGGAGATCACCCGCGAGCGCCTGCAGCGCGAATTCGGGCTCGACCTGATCTCCACCGCGCCCAACGTGATCTACCGCGTGGTCATGGAGGACGGCAGCGAGCACGTGGTCACCAACCCGTCGTTCTGGCCCGAGGGCAAGGTGCGGGAGATCTACGAGCCGATCACCAAGTGCACGGTGATCGCGCCGAGCGAATTCATCGGCACCATCATGGAACTGTGCCAGTCCCGGCGCGGTGAGCTGCTCGGCATGGACTACCTGTCCGAGACCCGCGTGGAGATGCGGTACACGCTGCCCATGGCGGAGATCATCTTCGACTTCTTCGACTCGCTGAAGTCGCGCACCCGCGGCTACGCCTCGCTGGATTACGAGGAGGCCGGCGAGCAGCAGGCCGATCTGGTCAAGGTGGACATCCTGCTGCAGGGCGAGGCCGTCGACGCGTTCTCGGCCATCGTGCACCGGGATGCCGCCCAGGCCTACGGGCACAAGATGACCACCAAGCTGCGCGAGCTCATTCCCCGGCAGCAGTTCGAGGTGCCGATCCAGGCGGCCATCGGCTCGAAGATCATTGCGCGCGAGAACATCCGGGCGATCCGCAAGGACGTGCTCGCCAAGTGCTACGGCGGTGACATCAGCCGTAAGCGCAAGCTGCTCGAGAAGCAGAAGGAAGGCAAGAAGCGCATGAAGACGATCGGTCGCGTCGACGTGCCGCAGGAAGCCTTCGTGGCCGCACTGTCCACCGATTCCGCCACGGACAAGAAGAAGTAGCGGATTCCCGGTCAGGCGCAAGGTTCGGTGTGCAGCCGGAAAAGGGGTCTTCCGTACTCATTTGCCGGGTGACAAGCTATGTGACGCACCGCTGAGCGCACCGCCTCCGATCTGGTGGATGTGACAGACCGGTTATCCGGAAATAGGGTGTGAAACGAGTTCGGTTCGGCGGCCCGCGCGGCGGGTCGCCGAAGCCCTGAGAGCGGAGCCCACATGACGCGTGATCTGCCCTTCGACGATGCTGCCGGTGCCGGTGACGACGACGGAGACGCCGCCTACCGCATTGCCAACGGAGTCGCGCGCGTGGCGAGGGCAGGCGCGTACGTCACCGGCGGCGCACTCATCGCCGCCGGCGGCAATCACGGCGGCACCCCGGCCATCAACCACGACAGCAAGAACGTGGGCTGGTCGCAGGTCGAGGACCCGCAGCCGAATGTGCCGAGCCCGACCATCACCTTCCCCGACCTGACCGCGGATTCGGTACTCCCGCACCACGGTCCGGCGGCCGCCGCGCCGGTGAACGGGCATTTCGGCCCGCTCGGCGACTACCAGCACGGCACCGACGCGGGCCTGTTCCCGTCGCTCGACGCGATCCCGGCTAACGACCCGGCGATCTCCGGCTTCCACGGCCTCGGACTGCCCGACACCGACACCGGTGCGTCCGGCCTGCCGACCTATGGCCAGCATCCCGGCTGGGGTCTGCCGCTCGACACCGACCAGCCGTCGGAATCGGTTCCGGGACAGGCACAACCGCAACTGCCGACGCTCGACCAGCAACAGCCGGGGATGCTGCCCGGCCTGCCGACCCTGCCGGGCACCGCACTGCCGGGGATGGGTCTGCCCGGGTTCGGCCTGCCCGGCACCGATGCCATGCACCTGCCCGGTGCGGGCGGAGCGATGCACCTGCCCGGAATGAACAGCGCGTCGTTCGCGCCCAACGGGCAGACCGGCCTGCCCGACCACTCGGGGGCCTTCGACGGCGTCGGCGCCACCGGCGGCGACGGCGCCGGGATGTTCGTCGGCACCAACTGGGCCTTCGACGCGCACGTCGGACTGGACGGCGTGTGGTTCCACTCGAACCTGTCGGCCGATGTCGGCGTCGGTGCGGTCGGGCATCAGCTCGATGCCTTCGGTCAGCAACTGGGACAGGGGATTTCGCATATCCCGGCGAACACCACACTGCCCAACAACGGCGGCGCGCCCAGCCTGCCGGGTGCGGACAAGCCCAACAATATGGGCCAGCCATTCGGCTCCTCGAACTCGTCGGCCACCACCGGCACCCCAGCCCTTCCGGGGCCGGGACACGGTCCGGCCGATTCCCCGGCGGGCGGTGCCGGAGCCCCCACTTCCGCTGTGCCCGGTACGAATTCGCAGCTTCCGGGTGCCGGTTCGCAGGGCGGCGCGTTCACGCTGCCCGGTGCCGCCGCGGCGCCGTCGAACCCGATCTCGCTGACCACCATTCCGGCCGCGCAGACTGCTCCGGTCGCGCCCGCCGCCGTCACCCCGGTCTCGACGCCGATCGCCGCACCCGTGGTGCCGGTGGCCGCCGCGCCCGTCGCGATCGCACCGGTGTCCATGGCACAGCCGGTCGCGGTGACGCCGTTGCAGACCACCATTCAGCCCGATGCCGCCAACCAGCCGATCGCGAATCTGCTGTCGACACACGGCGGTCCGTCGCCGCTGACCGCGCCCGCGGCCGTGGCCCCGGCACTGTTCGATCATGGTCGCCAGCCGGTGCTGGCCAGTGCTGAGCCCACCGCGCCGGTCCACTCGTCGCCGCTGATGGACAAGCCGGTCCAGCCGGCGGTCACGCCGGCGCCTGCTCCGCACGTCAGCGTGCCGGCCAAGACCGATCCGGTGCCGGTGCTGACCACCGTGCCGCCTATTCCGACCACCAAGATCCCGGGCCTGGACCCCGATCTCACCAAGGGCGGCAGCACCCCGGTGGTGACTCCGCCGGTGACCTCCGGTGGCGACACCGACGTCACCGTCAAGCCGCAGAAGCCGGTCGACGATTCCGGTACCCACGGCAGCACGCCGACCGTCACGGTGCCGACCGACGAGCCCGTGCCGACCCATCAGCCGACCGTCACCAACCCGGCGCACCCGACCGCCCCGACGGCGCAGCCGACCGTGCCGACCGTGCCCGATCACAGTGGGCAGCCCAGTGTTTCGGTCGCGCCCGTGCCGACCGTCGCCCCGGCGCCGACGGTGCAGCAGCCGATCACCACGCCGCCGCATATCGACCCGCCGCAGCCGGTGAAACCCATAGCGGACCAGTTCGATTCGGGTAATCACGTGCTGCCGATCGCCGACGACTCCGCGCTGCACCCGCTCTCGGTGCACGACGGCGGTCTGCTGGTGCACGATGCCGGGCTGTTCTCCGGCCTCGGTCCCGATGCCTCGTTCGTCGACGCCCACTCCCCGGTGCAGGGTCCGGGCGATCACATGCTGCTGCTGTGAGCGCCGCCGGTCATCAGGTAGCGGTGAAGAATCCCGATGCGCTGGGTCCGCTGGTCGACCTGCTCGACCGGCTGCTCGAACTGACCCACGCCTCCGGCCGGCTGGATCTGTCCGGGCGGCTGGGCATCGCGCGTGCGCGCCTGGCCGACCCGCGGGTGCGGCTGGTCGTGGTGGGCGAATCCAAGAGCGGGATGAGCACGCTGGTCAACAGCCTGGTCGGGGCCGCGGTGAGCGCCACCGAGGGCCAGGCCAGCGTCCCGGTAATCGCCGAGTACGGTCCGCAGCCCAGCGCCACCCTGGTGAAGGCGAGCCCGGGCGGCACCGCCCAGCGCACCGCCGTGGATCCGCAGGCGGCGCTGGCCGAGCTGGATTCCGGGGACGTCATCCGGGCCGAGTTCACTCAGCCCAGCCCGCTGCTGGCGGAGGGCTTCGTGGTGCTGGACGCGCCCGGCGCGCCCGCCGAGGCGCCGGCCACCTGGTCGCTGATCGCCGCGGCGGACGCGGTGCTGTACGTGGCCGATTCCCGGGCGCCGTTCACACCGGCACAGATCGAGCAGCTGCAGCGGATTCAGCAGGTCTGCCCGACGGTCGTCTGCGTGCTCAACAAGATCGACCAGTATCCGCAGTGGCCGCAGGTGCAGCAGCATGACCGGCAGCTGCTCGACGACGCCGGGCTGGCCTTCGCGGTGGCCCCGGCCTCGGCGCGGCTGCACGAGCACGCCGCCGCCTCGGGGGACACGCAGCTGGATCTGGAATCCGGTGTGCCGCAACTGCTCGACCACCTGCGCTCCTATGTGCTGGGCCGCGCGGACGCCGTCGCGGTGGAGGCCGCGGTACGCGATATCCGCCTCATCACCGACCACCTGTCGCTGGCCCTGCGCAGTGAGGCCGAGACGCTGCGGGATCCGCGCCGGCTGACCGTCATCACCGAGCAGCTGCGCCGCACCCGCGAGGAGGCCGAGCAGCTCCGCCAGCGCTCGGCCAACTGGCAGGTCACCCTGGCCGACGGCGCGGGCGAGCTGATGGCCGACACCGAACACGATCTGCGGCACCGGCTGCGCAGCCTGATCCGCGACGCCGAGGCCGACATCATGAAGGGCGATCCGGTCCGGCGCTGGGCGGATTTCGGCGCGGATCTGGATGCCAAGATCTGTGAGGCGGTGGAGGAGAACTTCGTCATCGCCCACTACCGGTCGGTGGAGCTGGCCGAGCAGGTGGCGGCGAAGTTCCCCGACAGCGGCATCCCCACCCCCGATCTCAAGCTCGACAATCCGGGCGATGTCGGCGCGGTGCTGGAACCCGTTGCCGCGCTGGACAATCTGGACAGCGCCAAGCACGGCGTCACCCAGCAGGTGCTGACCGCCCTGCGCGGCTCCTACGGCGGCCTGCTCATGGTCGGCCTGATCACCAGCCTGCTGCACATGTCGCTGGTGAACTGGTACTCCGGCGGCGCGGCCGTGCTACTGGGCGTGAACGCGCTGTGGGACGACCGCAAGGCCCGCCGCCAGCGCCGCCAGGCCGAGGCCAAGATGGCGGTGGCCCGGCTCATGGACGATGTGATCTTCCAGGTGAGCAAGGAGTCCCGCTACCGGCTGCGCGCGGTGCAGCGCAGCCTGCGCGATCACTTCACCGAGATCGCCACGGCCACACTGCGTTCGGTGGACGCCTCGCTGCGCGCCGCCGAGGAGGCGGCCACCGTGCACTCGGGTGCGGGGCGGGAGGCGCGGCTGACCGAGATCGAGCGCTCGCTGGTCCGGTTGCGCGATATCCGCGAGCACGCGGACGCGATCGGCGAGAACCCCTTGTACTGACGAGAACCCCTGGTACCGAAAGGAATCGGCCGCGAGAGCGGCCGATTCCTTTTTCCCGGTTGTCTTTTCAGTGAGTCCCGTTTGTCCTTTCAGCGCCCCAGGTGCGCCGGATGGAACTGGCCCACGTGATGGGATTCCTCGGCCCGGATCACGTGCATGACCGCGTTGATCAAGGCCAGGTGGGTGAAGGCCTGCGGGAAGTTGCCCAGGTGCCGTCCGGTCCGCGAGTCGATCTCCTCGGCGTACAGCTTGAGCGGGCTGGCATAGCCGAGCAGCCGCTCGCACAGCTGCCGGGCGCGGTGCAGCTCACCGATTTCCACCAGCGCCGACACCAGCCAGAACGAGCAGATGGTGAACGAACCCTCCTCGCCGGACAGGCCGTCGTCGGTGGTCTCGGTGCGATAGCGCAGCACCAGGCCGTTCTCGGTCAGGTCGTCGGCGATGGCCAGCACGGTGGCCCGTACCCGGTGATCGGTGGGCGGCAGGAAGCGGAGCAGCACCACCAGCAACAGTGAGGCATCCAGGGTGTCGCTGCCGTAGCTCTGGGTGAACACGCCCTCGGAGTTGACGCCGTTGTCGAGGATGTCGGCGCGGATCTCCTCGCCGATCTCGTGCCACTTCCGGGCATAGTCGAATTCCCCGTGCAGCTCCGCCAGTTTCGCGCCGCGGTCCAGCGCCACCCAGCACATGACCTTCGAGGAGGTGAAGTGCTGCGGCTCGCCGCGGACCTCCCAGATACCGCGATCGGGGCTGCGCCAGTTCTCGATTGCCGCCTGCACCTGTCGTTCGAGCATGGGCCACAACGTTTCCGGCACCTGCTGACGCGACTTCACGTGCAGGTAAACGGAATCCAGGATGGTGCCCCAGATGTCGTGCTGTTCCTGGTTGTAGGCGCCGTTGCCGATGCGCACCGGCCGCGCCCCGTCGTAACCGGACAGGTGGGGGAGTTCGGACTCGGTGATCCGGCGTTCCCCGCCGATACCGTAGAGCACCTGCAGCGATACCGGTTTGCCGTTGTCGTCGGTGGCGACGTCGTGCAGGAAGGCGAAGAAGTCGTCGGCCTCCCGGTCCAGGCCGAGGGTGTACAGACCCCACAGGGCGAAGGTGGAGTCGCGCACCCAGGTGTAGCGGTAGTCCCAGTTGCGTTCGCCGCCGGGGGTTTCCGGCAGCGAGGTGGTGGCAGCCGCCAGCAGCGCGCCGGTGGGCGCGTAGGTGAGGCCCTTCAAGGTCAGCGCGCTGCGCTGCAGGTAGCCGCGCCACGGGTGATCGGGGAAGCGCCCCAGCGTGATCCACTGCCGCCAGCACTCGGTGGTCTGCCACATCTTGTCCGCCGCCTCGGCGAAGGTGCGCGGCGGCGGCAGCTCCGACCAGGACAGGGCCACGAACACCTCGTCGCCCTCCTTCATGCGGGTGCGGGCGCGGGCCTCGCGGCCCTCGATCCCCAGCCGCAGATCCGTGGTCAGCGTGAGGCTCGGGGCGCCCTCGATATCGCAGGTGGCACTGGCCCTTTCGTACACGTCGCCGCTGTAGTGCCAGGTGGCCGGGCCACGGTGGTAGTCGAAGGCGGGTTCGCAGCTCATCTCCAGCTCGACCACGCCGTTCACGCACTTCACCGTGCGCAGCAGCATGTGCTCGGCGTCCCAGTCCATGGGCGTGCGCTTGTGGCTGCGGCTGCGGGACCGGTTGTTGTGCCACGGACCCAGCACCAGCGCGTCACGCACGATGAGCCAGCCGGTCTCGGTCTGCCAGGTGGTCTCCACGATCAGCCCGCCGGGCAGATACCGGCGGGCGGCGGGCACCTTGCGGCCGTAGGGGCCGATGCGGAAGTGGCCCGCGCTGCGGTCCAGCATGGCCCCGAAGAGGCTCGGGGAGTCCGGCCGCGGGATGCACATCCACTCCACCGAGCCATTGCGGGCGATGAGGCAGTTGGTCTCGCAGTCGGACAGGAAGGCGTAGTCGTCGATGGGGGGAAACACGGAATGATGCATCCCGCCGGTCGCGGTGGGCAGGAAGGCGTCCGCCAGGGTGGGGTCCTCGGGCGAGAGCGGGTCCCGCGGGGCGTCTACATCGGACGGATCGTCAAAGTCCTCGTCGGGATCGATGCCTGTCTCGCTGCCGAGCGGACGGTCGGCGGATTCCGGTTCGTCGTACGCATCCATACCACCATGATCGGTCTGAACGGCCCGAATCGTCCACCACTGACCAGTCGGCCTAGGCTGGGGTCGTGCATGCGATTGCAGGATGGTGGGACGGCATCGAACTCTGGGTGGCCGGCCTGCCCTTCGTTCCCCAGTTCGCGGTGGTGCTGGCCGCCATGGTGCCGGTCTGCCTGGCCATCGCCTACCTGCTCGACCGGACGCTGCGGATGGTGCTGCACGTGCTCGGCCGTGATCGGATCGCCGCCCGGGAGGCCGCGATCCCCGCCACGCCGTCGCGCCGCATCCGGAAGGAAGCCGCCTGAGATGCCTCGCTCTCGTGTCCAGCTCGCCCTGATCGCACTTCTTGTTCTCGTAGTCGTCGCCTGGTTGTTCACTCGCTGAGCGAGTTTCGGTACCACTCGGGCGAATTCTCGGCGTACTGTGCAGACCCATGTCAACCGATGAAGGCCTGGAACTGGTGCTGTCCGAAGAAGACTTCGAGGACGAGCCCCGTCTGATCGCCACCCACTTCTGCGGCCCCGACGAGGCCATCGACATGGTGAAGGCCGCCCAGCTGCTGGGCCTGGGCGTGCGCCTCACCAACCGCATCCGTCCCGACGAGGAGGATGCCGAGACCGCCACCGAGGAGTGGATCCTCGACATCCTCGAGACCCCGCCCGTGGTCGAGGGCGACGAGTAACCCTGCGGGTTGCCGAGCTTCGACTCGAATGGGGGTGCGGGCGCTCGGCCCCCGCACCCCCATTCCTTGTCAGTCGTCGGATCCGCGGATTCGCTTGCCCAGCTTCGACAGTGTGTCGCTGACTTCCTGACCCACCGTGCCGACCGCGGCCCCGACATCGCGGCCGAGGTTGCGCACGGTGCGGATCAGGGGGTCCTCGGACTGATCGAAGTTCTCCCGGTAGGACCGGGCGGCGTGTTTGATCTCCTCGCCGATGCGGGCGTTCTTGTCCTGATCCCGGCGCGGGTACTGGCCGTCGAGAATCCGGTCGTAGTCGCCGCTCGCGATCCAGCGGCGCAGTTCGGCGGCCCGCAGCACCGAGAACGGATGGGTCTGCAGCTCCAGATTGAGGAGTTTGAGCACGCCGTCGCGCAGGTCGCCGGCCCGGTCGTAGTCATCGGCCTGGGCCAGGAAGGCGGCATGGCTCATCTGGTCCACCCGCGATCCGCCCGCCAGCTTCATGTGCACCCGGACCGACGCCTCCACGTCCTGTCCGACCAGCAGCCCGGCCCGGTCGCCGGACAGTTCGGACTTGCGGCTCCACTCCAGCAGCGCCGCCACGATGGCGCGTAAAGCCCAGCCGCCCACCGGCATCCAGCCGATATTGGCCGCCAGCCGCATCAGGTGCATGAGCATGGTCCGGTAGACCGCGTGCCCCGACAGGGCGTGCCCGAGTTCGTGGCCGACCACGAACCGCAGTTCCTCGTGATCGAGCAGATCCAGCAGCCCGGTGGTCAGCACGATGAACGGCCGGTCCATGCCGATGGTGAAGGCACTGGCTTCCGGCTGCTGCAATACGAACATCTCCGGCGTGCGCTGCGCGTCGAGGATCTTCACCGCGTCCTGGCGCAGCTGATGGATGTTCTTGAACTGCCGCTCGTCGACCCGCACCGCGGTCGCCAGGTACATGAGCCGGTGCTGTCGTTCCTGCAGCAACCCGGACAGCGTCCGCAGCAGGGTGTCGAATCCACTCAGCTGCCGCAGCCCGACCAGTGCGGTGCGGTCGGCGGGATGCTCCCAGGCGCGAGTGGAGATGCCGGGGAACTCCCGGCGGAGACGAGCGGGTGTGGTCACTAGATCCCCCATGTGTTCTCAGCAGGCGACGCGGTATCGGGCCGCTCGATACAGTCTGCCGCGTCCGTCCAGGGTTGTGCTCGAGTCGATTCCAACCGCCGTCCGAAATTCGCCACCTGACGTGCTGCTCTGCTAAAGTCGCCGGGTGTCTTCGAGTGTTGTGCCCCACGTCCGCCATGAATTGGCGTTGATCGCTGTGGGTTGCCTCGCGGTCGCGGACATTCACTGTCGCTGACGGCCGATCGGGCACTGCTGCACGTCTGAGTAGACTTGGCGCGCGCATTTTTCGCAGTTCGTGTTCGTCCCCCGGCGGCCCTCGGGCCGGAGCGCCACCGTCGCGGCATCCCACGCGACGGGTCTACGGCAGTACGTTCATTCCCGCCGGTCGACGTCCCACCGGCGGGTGCCCCGAAAGGTCCACGCCGATGTCGCGCAATATTCGTCTCTCCCGCCGATCTACCTTCGCCGTCGCCCTCACCGCGGTCGCGGCCACCGTGCTCACCGCCTGCAGCGGCGGCGCGAGCGACACCAAGGACAGTGGTCCGGCCAGCGGGGGCGGCGGCAATATCAACCTCTACGCCTACTCGGTGGCGAAGGCCGCCTACGACAAGGTGATTCCGGTCTTCAACAAGACCGACGCCGGCAAGGGCACCCAGTTCCAGGCCTCCTACGGTCCCTCCGGCGATCAGTCCCGCAAGGTGAAGGACGGCGCCGAGGCGGATGTGGTGAGCTTCTCCGTCGAGCCCGACATCACCCGCCTGGTGGACTCCGGTCAGATCGACGCGGGCTGGAACTCCGACGCCAACAAGGGTGTTCCGTTCGGTTCGGTGGTGGCCATCGCGGTCCGCAAGGGCAATCCGAAGGGCATCAAGAACTGGGACGACCTGCTCAAGCCGGGCATCGAGGTGGTCACCCCCAACCCGTTCAGCTCGGGCTCGGCCAAGTGGAACCTGCTGGCCCCGTACGCCGCCAAGAGCGAGGGCGGCAAGAACCCGCAGGCCGGTCTGGACTACCTGAGCCAGCTGCTCACCCACGTGCACGTGCAGCCGAAGTCGGGCCGCGAGGCCACCGACGCCTTCCTGCAGGGCACCGGTGACGTGCTGATCAGCTACGAGAACGAGGCCATCTTCTCCGAGACCAAGGGCGATCCGATCGAGCACATCGTGCCCGACACCACCTTCCGGATCGACAACCCGGTCGCGGTGCTGAAGAACGCCAAGAACCTCAAGCAGGCCATCGCCTTCCGCGACTTCCTCTACACCAAGGACGCGCAGCAGGCGTTCGCCGAGGCGGGCTTCCGCCCGGTCGATCCGAAGGTGCGCGCGGACCACGCCAAGGACTTCCCGACCCCGCAGAAGCTGTACACCATCGACGATCTGGGTGGCTGGAAGGTCGTGGACAAGGATCTGTTCACACCGAACACCGGTTCGGTGGCCCAGATCTACGACAAGGCCACCAAGTAGCCGGGTGACCTGCGACACAAGCGATACTCGAAACCGTGAGTGACAGCAGTTCGAGCGCCGGGATCGATCGCGATCCCGGCGTTTCGGTAGACGACACCCCGCGAAGGGCGGCGGGTCCGGGCCGGATCCGTTCCTGGTTCCGGGTCAGCGGGTCGGTGGGCCCGCTCGGCATCGGCACCTCCGTGCTGTGGCTCAGCATCATCGTGCTGCTGCCGCTGGCGGCGCTGACCGTCAAGTCCTTCGAGAACGGCTGGTCCGGGTTCTGGGACGCGGTCACCGCGCCCGGCGCGCTGGACGCGCTGAAGGTGACCGTCTTCGTGTCGATCGTCGTGACGCTGATCAATGTGGTGATGGGCACGCTCATCGCCTGGGTGCTGGTGCGGGACGAGTTCCCGGGCAAGGGGTTCGTGAACGGGCTCATCGACCTGCCGTTCGCCCTTCCCACCATCGTGGCCAGCATCGTGCTGCTGGCGCTGTACGGGCCGCAGTCGCCGTTCGATATCCACCTCAACGCGACCCAGCCGGGTCTGGTGGTGGCGCTAGCGTTCGTGACGCTGCCGTTCGTGGTGCGGTCGGTGCAGCCGGTCCTCATCGAGGCCGACAGGGATGTGGAGCAGGCGGCCGCGTCGCTGGGCGCGGACAACTGGACCACCTTCCGGACCATCATCCTGCCGACGCTGGCCCCGGCCATCGTGAGCGGCTCGGGCCTGGCGTTCGCGCGCGCCATCGGCGAGTACGGGTCGGTGGTGCTGATCGGCGGCGGCATCCCGAAGAAGACGCAGATGGCCTCCCAGTACATCCAGCAGCAGATCGAGGTGGACCGCCCGGTGAACGCCGCCGCGGTCTCCGTGGCGCTGCTGGCCATCTCGCTGGTCACCCTGTTCGTCCTGCGGGTCACCTCGGACCGCTTGGCGCGCAAGGAACGGGAGGCGTAGATGAAACTCGGCTTCTGGACCAAGATCTCGCTGCGCACGGTGGCGCTGGCGTATCTGTTCGTGCTGTTGCTGGTGCCCCTGGGCATCATCCTGTGGCGCACCTTCGAACGCGGTTTCGGCGCGTTCTACGAGTCGATCTCCACACCCGCGGCGATCTCGGCGTTCAATCTGACCTTGACGATCGTGGCGATCGTGGTGCCGGTGAATGTGATCTTCGGTGTGATCATCGCGCTCGCCCTGGTGCGCGGAAAGTTCCCGGGCCGCAATCTGCTGCAGGCCGTGGTGGATCTGCCGATGGCGACTTCGCCTGTGGTGGTAGGTGTTTCGCTGATCCTGCTGTGGGGCGCCAACGGCTGGTTCGGCGGGCTGGACCACCACGGGTTGAAGATCATCTTCAATCTGCCGGGCATGGTGATCGCCACCATCTTCGTGACGCTGCCGTTCGTGGTGCGCGAGGTGGAGCCGGTGCTGCACGAGATCGGCGACGATCAGGAACAGGCCGCGGCCACCCTGGGCGCGTCGGGCTGGCAGACGTTCTGGCGCATCACGCTGCCGGCCATCCGCTGGGGTCTGACCTACGGCATCGTGCTGACCGTGGCGCGGGCGCTGGGTGAATTCGGCGCGGTGATCATGGTGTCCACGGGCCTGCCCGGAAAGTCACAGACGCTCACCCTGCTGGTGAACGGGCGATACGTGAACGATCACAACACTTTCGGCGCGTACTGTGCGGCGACGCTGCTCATGGGCATCGCCCTCGTCGTCCTTCTGTTCATGACCCTCCTCGAACGCAAGCGGGGCACTGCCAAATGATCACCGTGACCAATGCGAACAAGCGGTACGGCACCTTCGCCGCTCTCGACGATGTCAGCATCGACATCCCGTCGGGGGAGCTGACCGCGCTGCTGGGCCCGTCCGGTTCGGGCAAGTCGACGCTGCTGCGCTCGATCGCGGGACTGGAGACGCTCGACAACGGCCTGGTGACCATCGCGGGCCGTGATGTCACCAATGTGTCGCCGCAGAAGCGCGATATCGGTTTCGTCTTCCAGCATTACGCCGCGTTCAAGCACATGACCGTGCGTGACAATGTGGCCTTCGGGCTCAAGATCCGCAAGCGGCCCAAGGCGGAGATCAAGAAGAAGGTCGACGACCTGCTCGAGATCGTCGGCCTGGACGGCTTCCAGCACCGGTATCCGGCGCAGCTGTCGGGTGGTCAGCGTCAGCGCATGGCCCTGGCCCGGGCGCTCGCGGTGGACCCGCAGGTGCTGCTGCTGGACGAGCCGTTCGGCGCGCTGGACGCGAAAGTCCGTGCGGACCTGCGCACCTGGCTGCGGCGGCTGCACGAGGAGGTGCACGTCACCACCGTGCTGGTCACCCACGACCAGGAGGAGGCGCTGGATGTGGCCGACCGTATCGCGGTCATGAACAAGGGCCGCATCGAGCAGGTCGGCACTCCGGAGGACGTATACGACCGGCCCGCCAATGAATTCGTCATGTCGTTCCTGGGCGCGGTGGCCAAGCTGAACGGGCATCTGGTGCGGCCGCACGATATTCGCGTCGGCCGGGATCCGAGCATGGCGCTGGCCGCGCACGAGGGCACCGCGCAATCCGCCGGTGTCACCCGCGCGACGGTGGAGCGGATCGTGCAGCTCGGGTTCGAGGTGCGGGTGGAGCTGCGCAACGCGGCCACCGGTGATCTGTTCACCGCGCAGGTGACGCGTGGTGACGCCGCCGCATTGCACCTGGCAGAGGGCGAGACCGTGTACGCCCGTGCCACCCAGATCCCGGAGCTTCCGGTCTCGTAAGTTAGTTCCGTTTAATACTGCAACGACACTCGCGTTCAGGTGAGTGGGTGGCCGCGGCGGCGGTAGTGGGAGAGGCGGGCTTGGTGTTGTCGGCGGCGTCGCCAGCGTGA